>JAJDNW010000096.1 GCA_022340465.1 Deltaproteobacteria bacterium
GGGCAGCCGGGCCACCTCGACGCAGGCGCGCGCCGGGTGGTTCTCTTTGAAAAATTCGCCGTAAACTTCGTTGATCAGAGGGAAATCGTCCATGTTCTTGATGAACAGGGTTGTTTTGACCACCTTATCCAGGCTGCTGCCGGCCGCCTCGATGATGGTTTTCAGGTTGTTTATTGCCTGGCGGGTCTCTACCTTGATGTCATCGGTGACCAGGTCTCCCGTGGTCGGGTCGAAGGCCAGCTGGCCCGAAACATACACCATGGTGTCGGTTTTTACCGCCTGTGAATAGGGGCCGATGGCCGCCGGCGCATCCGGCGTGCTGACGATGGATCGCGTTGCATTCATGGGTCGATTTTCTCCTTTGTTGGAAATCCAGTAGATACCCGGGCCCTTAGTACCGGGATTTCAATACGTTGTTAAACCTGAGCCTTGCGGGCAGTCAGGCCCGCGATGGCTTTTCAAGTTTACCCGACGGCCATTCTACCATCTTTATCCCTCTGGTCAACGATGGATATGACCATTGACGGCATTCGCCATAGCAGTCTCCCGAAAAGACAAACCGCTGCAGCCGTGCTCCCTCAAGCGTTATGCGGGTTACGTCTTGACAGGTTTTTCAATCTCTTCTATATGTTGTCCTCATATGCCCAAAAAGATCAGGCCGTTATGAAACCGACCGAGACACGGCCATCTCGGCGCCAACCGGCAAGAGGGTCAACGCATGAAAAAAATAGCCAGGGCAACCGGCCTGTGCCTCCTTTCGCTCCTGCTCGGGGCCTGTTCTCCTTCTTCCGAAAGCAGCGGCCCTCCGGAACCGCCGCCGAAAGCGGTGCGTGTTATGGAAATCCGGCGCGACCCGATACCCATCGTGGCCGAGGCGGTGGGCCGGCTGGTACCCAACCGGGAGGTGACCCTGGCCGCCGAAATATCCGGGGTTGTTGCGGAATACAGTGTCGATACCGGTGACAGAGTTCAGGAGGACAGCATCCTCGTCCGCCTGGACCCCGTCGATTATCAACTCGCGCTGAAAGAGGCAGAGGCTAATTTCAGCGTGGCCCAAACCCGCCTGGACCTGGCCCTGAAAGCCTACAACCGTTCTAAAAACCTCTTGCCGCGCAAGGTCATCACCCAGGATGCCTTCGACCGGGCAGAATCGGAGTACCTGTCGGCCAGAGCATCGCTGGAGCGGCTGACGGTACTGGTGGATATTGCCAAGGCCCGTCTGGCAAAAACCAGGGTGCACGCTCCTTTCAACGGCCATGTTGCAGCCCGGATGATCGAAACCGGTCAGATGATCGGGGCCGGACAGCCCTTGATGAAAATCGTCGATGCGAACCCCATGCGGGTCAAGATCTGGTTGCCCGAAAAAGGGTATGTGCACCTGGACAAAAGCGACCCTGTTTCGATCGTGGTGGAAGCTTTTCCCGCAAGCACCTTCACCGGCACGATCGACCGTATCGACATTGTCGCAGATGAAAAAACCAACACCTTTGGCGTGGAAATCCTGCTGGACAATACCGAGCTTCTCTTGAAGGCAGGCATGAGCGCCAGGGTCCAAATTGTCACGGGCTTGATACCCGACGCCATCCTCATCCCCCAAAGCACGGTTCTCTACCGATCGGATCGAGAGGAAGTCTTTATTGCAGGCCCGGACAACCGCGCAATCCTGCGGCAAATCGAACCGGGCCTGAGCGCCGGTGATAAGATCGAGATCCGCAAGGGCCTCTCCGAGGGCGATCAGCTGATTGTCACCGGGGGACAGTTCCTCGAGCCGGGGGACAAAATATTGATCTCGGCTTTCACCAGGACCGCGGAAAAATGAGCATCTTCGGCTTCATCATCCGGCAGGGGCGCATCTTTACCCTTATCGTGATCGTCCTGCCCATCATCGCCGGCACTTTTGCTTATCAATCCCTTCCCAAGGAGGGGGAACCCGAGATCGCCATCCCGCATGCCATCGTGACCACCGTCTACCCCGGTGCTTCCCCTAGTGAAATAGAGAGCCTGGTGACCAATCCTCTGGAGGAGGCCTTGAGCGATCTCAAAGAAGTCGATGAGATGCGCTCCTCGTCGGCCGAGTCCGTGTCGGTTATCGTCATCGATTTCGTAGTGGATGCCAACCTGGAGCTTTCCCTCCAACGGGTCAGGGAAAAGGTGACCGATGCCCGGAAGGAGCTGCCCGAAGAGGCTGAAGATTCGACGGTGTCGGAAATCAGCTTCAGCGACGTCCCCATCATGCTCGTATCCGTGGTGGGGGACATGGATCCCGTTCTGCTCAGACGTCTGGCCGAAGATGTTGCCGATGAGTTAGCCTTGATACCGGAAGTGCTCTCAACGGACGTGGCCGGCGGGCGCACCCGGGAGATCCACATCTATCTGGATCCTAAAAGGCTCAACCAGTTCGGCTTGACGATTCTGGACGTTTACAATGCCGTCAAACACTCGGACATCAATATTCCCGGCGGCATGGTCAACATACCCGAGCGACGTTTTTTGCTGCGCACGCTGACCGAGATTAAAACAGTGGCCGATTTTGAGCGGGTCCCCCTGGTCCGCAGGGGGGACCGGGTGGTGTTTCTGGGTGACGTCGGCATGGTAAGGGACGGGCACCAGGAGGATATCAGCTATTCCCGCGTCGATGGCGAGTCTTCGGTCGCCATTGCCGTAAAAAAAAGGGACGGGGCCAACATCCTGCAAACATCGGCCAAGGTTCGGGCGGCCATCGAAGACCTGCAGCAAGACTTCCCGGCCGGCATCCACATGGTGGTCACCGCGGACCAGGCCAAATACATTCAGCAGGGGTTCGACACGATGAACAACTCCGCCATCACCGGGTTGATCATTGTCATCATCGTCCTCTATTTTGCCATGGGGTTCAGAAACTCCCTCATCACGTCCCTGTCCATCCCCCTGTCGCTGCTGATCACCTTTATTCTGCTCAAGGTTTTCGGGCAAACCAACAACAACATGGTTCGATTTTCACTGGTGCTCTGCATCGGTTTGCTGGTGGACAACGCCATCATCGTGGTGGAAAATGTCTATCACCATTATCAACTGGGCAAAGAGCGGCTGGCCGCTGTCATCGAAGGGGTTGCGGAAATCGCCGCTCCGGTCGTTTCCGCAACCCTGACCACCATGGCCGCCTTTCTGCCGATTTTGCTGATGACGGGCACCACTGGCGAGTATATGGGGTTTCTGCCCAAGACGGTCACCATCGCGCTGTCGGCATCCCTGATCGTTTCACTGGTCGCCAATCCGCTGCTGCTGTCCCGCTTTATGAAGCGCTCGGTCAAAGACGGCAGGATCGTCAGGCCCGAGGAGGATCTGGCCTTTTTGAAAAAGATTTATGTCCGGGTTGTCGCCTGGTCCCTGAACCACCGATTCAGCGTCGTTTGCCTGACCCTGGTCAGCATGGCCTGGGCCGTCGGCCTCGTCGGGCTGAACGTCATCAAGATAGAAATGTTCCCGGACATCGATTTCGATTACATCTATATACCCATCGAAACCCCCACGGGTACGGATGTGGAAATCACCGACCGTGTCGCCAGGCGGGTGGAATCCATCGTTGCCGACATGGTGCCGGAGGCCACTCAAGTGGTCGCGACAGTGGGGTACCGGGGTCAGAGCGCTTACGAACTGTCTTTCGGGCAGGGCGCCGTCAGCCATTTTGCAGAAATTACCGTGGAGTTGCTGGACGGCAAGGAGTTCGCCCGCGCCTCCCACCGGGAAATTCAGCGGCGCATCCGAGGCCGGCTGGACAGGATACCCGGTGCCGCCATCCGCTTTCGCCCGCTGTCCTGGGGCCCGCCCACCTTTGCACCGGTGGTGGTGAAAGTCATCGGTCCCGAGCTCGCGATCCTGCGGAAAATTTCCACCGAAATTAAGACGCGTCTATCCCGCATCGAGGGAGCTGTGGACGTGACGGACGACTTTTCGAATGCGCCCCCGGAATTACGGATAAAGGTTGATCGCGAGAAATCGGCATCCCTCGGCATCCCGCTGGATCTGTTGGCCATGACTCTCCGCGGTGCCACTGCCGGACTGGATATCCGGGAATTTCAAGATGAAATGGATATATCCAAAAAGTACGACGTGCGGGTTCGGTTTTCGCCTGCATCACGGACCACCGCCAGGATGCTGGAAGATGTCAAGGTGCGCTCGGACACCGGCATGCTGGTGCCCCTGTCCAATATTGCCGAATTTTCCCGGGGGCCGGGAATCAGCAAAATTGGGCACGTGGACCGGCGCAGGGTTGTACGCGTTTCGGCACGCAACGAGGGGCGGCCGGCGGTGGAAATCTCCAAGGAACTCATCAGAAAGCTTTCAGGGTTTGAACTGCCGCATGGCTACAGCCTCGATTTTTCGGGGGAACATCAGGAAACCGAAGAGTCCTTCGCCAGCCTGAAGCTGGCCTACCTGATCGCTTTTCTCCTGATCTTTGCGCTTCTGGTTACCCAATTCGATTCCTATTTTCAGCCGTTGGCCATCATGACCGCACTGCCCCTGTCGATTGTCGGCGCCATGCTCGGGTTGCTGGTAACGGGCAACAATTTCTCGATCATGAGCTTTGTGGGACTGGTAGGTCTTACCGGCATCGTCGTCAATGACTCCATTGTGCTGGTGGACTGCATCAACAGCAAGCGCACAGAGGGCATGCACATATTCGAGGCCGTCGTGTCTGCCGGTCAACAACGGCTGCGGCCCATTCTTTCAACCACCCTCTCCACCATCGGCGGCATCATCACCCTGACCATCACCGACAAGTTGTGGGAGGGGCTGGGCGTGGTGATCATCTTCGGTATCGGATTGGCCACCGTGCTGACCCTGGTCGTGGTGCCGGTGATGTACTCGCTTTTCGAAAATCTGGGCTACTACACCATTTCCGCCTTCAAGGGCCCCCGGTTTCAGGACGTACCCCAGGGAACCAGCTTTTTTCTGTCGAGAAGGCGCCGCGCAAAAATTTGGCTTGTCGCGACCGTCCTCGTGCAGGCGGCGGCTTTTGTTGCCGCGGCTTATGCGCTGGCCCCTGAAGTACTCCGGTTGTGGTCCACGACCCAGTTCCAGGCGCCGAACCTGATAAAACTGGTGATCGAAGTGGTGGTGTTTTTCCTGATTCTCGGGTTGAAGGCTGCCGGTGTGGTGGTGGTCGTCATGCTGCCGACCTGGATCGGGTTCTTTTTTCTGATGGGCCGCAGGACGACGGAAGAACACTATGTGGACGTCACCCCTGAGGGGCTGACCCTGACGTCGCCGGTGGAGTCGCTCTTCCTTTCAGCCGAATCGATTGAACGGGTAAGCTACTCCCGGGTCACCGGAAGATTGACCATTCGGGCGGGAAGACGACGCGTCAAACTGCACGGCGTTTTGCCCGCCAGACGAAAGCCTCAAAAAGTGCCGTTGAAAAAATGGCTCGCACATCGCCCGCCCTCGCGTGGAGAGCTTCGGAAGGGCATACGCGATCTGAAAACCGCCATAGAGGCGGTGGTAAGCGGTGTATAGAGTGGTTGCCAGAAAAACGTTCCGATTGTGTTGCATCCAAAAAATGGCGCTGTCGATTTTATATCCACTGTAATAACAAAGCATTATATACACTTTGCCATGTTGTTTGTGCAACCATGAGGTTAAGCGCCGATCCGCAAGACCTTGGCGCCCCGGATCTTGCGCTGCTTGAGTTCCAGCAGGGCGGTGTTGGCCTCATCCAGGGCGTACGCCTGGTATTCCGGTTTGATGGGGATGTCCGCGGCAATTTTCAGAAACGCCGACACGTCCCCGCGGGCCACGTTGGCCACGCTTTTGATCTCCTTCTCCATCCAGAGCTGCGCCGGATAGTCCAGCCCCATGAGCAGGTCATTGTCCCGGCTTTCCTTGCGGATGGCATTGATGACCAGCCGGCCGCCCGGCTTGAGGCACTTCAGGGCCTCCAGCACCGGTTTCCAGACCGGAGTGGTATCGATGACCGCATCCAGAAGCGCCGGGGGCTTATCGCCGATCTCCCCGGCCCAAACAGCGCCCAGTTCCAGGGCAAAGGCCCTTTCCCGGGCGCTGCGCGCAAACACATAAATCCGGGAGCGGACATAGCGATGCTGCATCATTTTCAGCACCAGGTGCGCGGACGCCCCGAATCCCGTCAATCCCAGGTGCTGCCCGTCCTCGATGCCGGTCAACCGGAGGGAACGGTAGCCGATAGCCCCCGCGCATAAAAGCGGCGCGGCCTCTGCATCGGCCATGCCGGACGGAATGGCAAAGGCGAATTTTTCGGGCACGCGCATGTATTCCGCATAGCCGCCGTGGGCGTCACGGCCGGTGGCTTTGAATTCCGGACAAAGGTTTTCTCTGCCGCTGCAGCAGAATTCACAGTTGCCGCAGGCGGAAAAAATCCAGGCCACGCCGACCCGGTCGCCGTTGTTGAACCGCGTCGCGTTCGCCCCCCTGCCCACGACCCTGCCCACGGCCTGGTGTCCCAGCACCATCGGAAAAAACGCCGGGGGGGTGCGCCCCTCGATCTCGTCCAGCTCCGTGTGGCACACGCCGCAGGTGCTCACCGCGATGACGATATCCCCCTCCCCCGGCTGCGGGTCCGGCAGCGTCACCGCCTTGAGCGGCCGGGTTTCCTTTTCCAGGTCGCAGAGTCGCTCCAATACCATTGCTTGCATACGATCAATCCTCGCTGATGGTCATCTTCCTACCCAAGTTGCAACCCCCATGGGGTTTATCCCCCGCCAGTTGCGCGCATCCGGGTGCTCGATATTCTTTTTATTGATTCAGGGTTGCATAGCATACCACATGACCCGTCACTTATGCAAAAATTACAGTACTGTTGGCGCGGAAAGCGTTTTGAACCTTGACAGCGGGAACAGCCTCATTGTATTTTTTGTTTACAGATTTGCACCAACAATGGAGAAATTCGAGGTTTGATGATAAACATGCGGGCAGATCCTGATTCAATTTAAATTTTCATGGGTGGGTATGAAGCATCGGTGGCCGTTAAGATCAGTTGAACATGAAAATTTACAACTATGAAATCACTCGGTATATGTCTCGGCGCTTCCTCGGTATCGATTGCCCGGCTTGAAACCGACGGCAGTGCACCCTCAACTTCCGGCAAGGCGAGAAAACAGCCTCCACGCATGATCGGCAACGCCGTCTACCCCCACGACGGCAACCCGAAAAGGACCCTCGTCGAGGCACTTGCAGGACTGGATGTAAACCGCTTCGACCGCATCGCCGTCACCGGCAGAAAATTCCGCAGCGTTCTCCGTCTATCGTCAATATCCGAACCCCGCGCCGTGGAATACGCCTACCGCTACACCCGCCCCCCCGGCGTGTCCTGCCCGGCCATCGTTTCCGCCGGCGGTGAAACCTTCATGGCCTACGTCCTGGACAGTTCCGGACGCATCGCCAACGTCCTCACCGGCAACAAGTGTGCATCGGGAACGGGAGAATTTTTCCTGCAGCAAATCCGCCGCATGAACGTATCCCTGGACGAAGCCGCCCGCTGGTCCTCGACGGAAAAGCCATACCATGTTTCCGGACGTTGCTCCGTTTTCTGCAAATCGGACTGCACGCACGCCACCAACAAAGGGGTTCCCAAGTCCCAGGTAACCGCCGGCCTCTGCAAAATGATGGCCGATAAAATTATCGAGCTGCTGAAAAGGGTGGATCGGCGCAACATCATGCTCACCGGCGGTACGACCAGGAACGGCATGATGGTGACTTACCTCAAACAGGCGATTCCCGGGCTGATTATCCCTAGCGAGGCACCGTACTTCGAAGCGCTGGGAGCCGCCTTGTGGGCCCTCCAAAACAGCACCCAACGTCCGGCCGACCAGGTCGCCGAGTGGTTTATCGACGGCGCGGCCGCTCCCGCTTGTCTGCCCCCGCTGAACGAAGCCGCCGATCAGGTCACCTTCAAAACCATAAAAAGCGGCCGCATCGTTCCCGGAAAGGATTGCATTCTGGGGCTGGACGTGGGCTCCACCACCACCAAAGCGGTGCTCATGCAAAAGGACAGCAACGCACTGCTGGCCTCGGTCTACCTGCGCACCGACGGCGATCCCGTGGGGGCCTCACGAAAATGTTACACCGCTATCCTGAAACAGGTAAAAGGCGTTGTCGACCCGGCCGAGCTTCCCATCGTGGGACTGGGGGTCTGCGGCTCCGGCCGCCAGATTGCCGGCCTGCATGCGCTGACCGACGGCGTCATCAATGAAATCGTCGCCCACGCCGCGGCCGCCGTTTTTTTCGATCCGGAAGTCGACACCCTGTTCGAAATCGGCGGCCAGGATGCCAAATACACCTACATCACCAACGCCGTGCCATCCGATTACGCCATGAATGAAGCCTGCTCGGCGGGGACGGGATCCTTTCTCGAAGAATCCGCCCTGGAATCGCTGGGCGTCGCCATGGAAGATATCGCCGGCATCGCCCTTCAGGGGAGCAGGCCGCCAAATTTCAACGACCAGTGCGCGGCCTTCATTGCCTCCGACATTAAAAATGCCATCCACGAGGGCATCCCGCATGCCGACATCGTTGCCGGCCTGGTCTATTCCATCTGCATGAATTACAGCAACCGGGTCAAGGGAAACAGGACCGTGGGACGCAAGGTGTTCATGCAGGGCGGGGTTTGCTACAACCACGCCGTGCCGCTCGCCATGGCCACGCTTGTCGGCAAGCCCATTGTCGTCCCCCCGGAGCCCGGACTCATGGGCGCCTTCGGGGTGGCCCTCGAGGTGAGCAAACGACTGGACCTGGGGCTTATGGAGCGTAAAGCCTTCGACCTTGCCCAACTGGCGGCAAGAGACGTCCGGTACTGCCGCGAGTTCACCTGCAGGGGCGGCAAAGAAAAATGCGATCGAAAATGCACCATCACGATGATAGAGCTGGAAGGCAAGCGCTATCCCTTTGGCGGTGCCTGCAACCGGTACGACAACCTGCGCCGCCGCATCGAGCACGACACGGCAAAACTGGATCTGGTCCGGGTACGCCAGGAACTCGTTTTCAATCTTGAAGGCACCCTGCCCCGCCGGCGTCAAGGCCAGGGATCCAGGGGGCGCATCGGGTTCAACCGCAGTTTCCTGGTCAATTCCTATTACCCGCTGTACGCCGCCTTCTTTTCACGCATCGGCTATGAACCGGTACTTCCGGACGAGCCCTCGCAAACCGGAATCGAACAGCGCAATGCGGCCTTCTGCTACCCCGGTGAGCTGGCCCACGGCTTTTTTCACAGCCTGATCGGAATGGAACCGGCGCCGGACTACCTTTTTCTGCCCCATGCCAAATCCATCCCCCTGGAAAACGGCACCCGCTCCTCGCAGGTATGCCCGCTTGTCCAGGGAGAAACCTTTTATCTTCAATCCACTTTTAGAGACAGGCTCAAAGAGCTTGAAAAAAAGGGCACCCGCGTGCTGGCACCGCTTCTCGATTTGAATGGCGGGTTCGAAAAAGCGCGCGCGCCTCTGCTGGAAACCGCCGGCCGCATGCATGTCGACAGAAAAATCGCCCGGCGCGCCTTCGACACGGCCGTGGCGCAACAACAGCTGTGCGTTGATAAAATGCGGGCCGCCGGCCTGCAGGCCCTGGCCGACCTCGAGGCCGACCCCGACCGGACCGGCGTGGTCATCTTCTCCAGGCCCTACAACGGTCTGGTGGCCGAAGCCAACATGGGGATTCCCGCAAAACTGGCCACACGCGGCATCACGGTGATTCCTCTGGATTTCCTGCCTTTTGAAAAGGAGGACGCCAAACGGCATATGTACTGGGGCATGGGTCAGATTATCCTCAGAGCGGCTCGCCTGGTCAAACGCCACCCCCAGCTGTTCGGGGTATTCATCACCAATTTTTCCTGCGGCCCCGACTCTTTCATCGTCGGGTATTTCAGGTCAATCATGGGCCGCAAGCCCTCCCTGACGCTCGAACTGGACAGCCATACGGCCGACGCAGGACTGGATACACGCATCGAAGCCTTTCTCGACATCGTTTCCGCTTATCGACAGCTCACCATGCAGAAGCGGATAACGGAAAAAGTCGATCCCTTCAAACCGGCCGAAATCAGCCTCGAGAGAGGCGTTTCCACGGTGGTGACCACTTCCGGTAAAAAAATCCCCCTGACCGATCCCCGGGTCACCCTGCTCGTCCCCTCCATGGGCAAGCTGGGGTCCGAAGGTATCGCCGCCGTTTTTCGGGGGGTGGGCGTCAACGCCGTGGCTCACCCGCCCTCCGACGAAAACGTTCTCAAAATCGGCCGGGGAAACACCTCGTGCAAAGAGTGCCTGCCCCTTATACTTACCACGGGTACCCTGCTGAACTACGTTAGTCACCGCAAACCCGGCGAGGTAATCGTCTACCTCCTGGCCACCGGCTCAGGCCCCTGCCGCTTCGGGCAGTACTACATTTTTATGGAAGACCTTATCCGGCGCCTGCAAATCCCCGATGTTGCCGTGTTCACCCTCACTTCCGAAAACTCCTATCTGGGGCTCGACAAAACCCTCGAGCGCAGAACCTGGTGGGCGGTGGTCGTTTCGGACATGATGGAGGACATTCGCTCCATGCTGCTGGCAAACGCCGTCGATGTCGTGTCCGCGCTTTCGCGGTTCGATACCGAATGGCAAGCCATCCTCGAGGCCTTGGAAAGCGGCCGCTTCAAGCACCTGGAAAATCAGCTGTCCCTGAGCACTGCCCGTTTCAGGGAGATCCCCCTGAAAAAGCCCGCCCGTGACGTTCCCACCATCAATCTGACCGGGGAGATATTCGTACGTCGGGACGGGCTCTCGCGCCGGTATCTTACCGAAAAACTGGCTGAAAAGGGTTTCGCCGCCACCTGCACGCCCGTCGCCGAATGGGTTTTCTATTCCGAATACCTCGTCGAGGAGGGCCTGAACGAGCACACCATGACCCTGTCTGAAAAATTGCGCTTCAAAATCAGGAAAAAAGTAATGCTGGCAACCGCCAACCGTCTGCGCGCCATTCTGGAAAAAACGGGTCTGTTCCATAGCGCGGCGGTGGACATTCCCACCATCGTCGGCAACGCCGTGCCTTACATATCAAGAGATCTCACGGGCGAAGCCGTTCTGACCATCGGCGGCTCCCTGACCGAAATCGGCACGCATGCGTGCGGGGTGATCGCCATCGGCCCCTTCGGCTGCATGCCCAACAGGCTTTCCGAAGCCGTGATGCACGAAACCATGCGCCGGAGTGAAAAACTGAAAACCGAACCCGACAATGACGATCTAAAGGCCGTACTGAACCGGGTTGACGACCTGCCGTTTCTGGCCATCGAAAGCGACGGCTCCCCCTTCCCTCAAATCATCGAAGCCAAGCTCGAGGCTTTCTGCCTGAGATCGCGTCGCCTGCACGAAAAAATGCTGCGGGCCGGTACCGCCCAGCCGAAAAGCACCTGAAAAAAGGAGATATGCTCTTGCGACAACACAGATCGTTAATAATGACCGCGCCGGCCAAAGCGTACAGGTTGCTTCTATCAGTGTTGCCCTTTTTCATACTCGCGATAGGTCCAACGGCGCAGGCCGTCAAACCGGAAAGGATTTTGATCCGCAACGTCGCGCTCATCGACCAGAGCGGCAGGCAGGAGGATGTGATCGTAAATATTCTGGTTCAGAACCACAAGCTTAAACTCGTCACCAAGGACGACATTCCAGACGATGACGTAGACCTGGCGTTCGATGCCAGGGGAGGCTATCTGATCGGCAAACTGGCCACGGGGCAGGCCCCCAGTTTCATGATCCTTGACCAAGACCCGCGAACCGACATTCAAGTCATGCTGGACACGGACACCCACGCGCGCTTTGCCATGCAGGAAGGCGTCATCGTCCGCAACCGGCTGAACCGCGCCCGGGCGGCCCATCCCCAGAAAAAGCAGGGTGAATGGTTTGCCTACTCCCCACCGCCCGTATCGCTTCCCGTGGGGTATCAGAGCGGATCGCGGTGGAACCAGTGGGAAAGTGGATGGACAAACGGGATTCTCATCGGCACCGTTGTCCTGGACCGTCAGTTCTGGCCCTACCAGAACGGCGGCAGCCGAGAGCGGGAGGGCGACCTCAGCGAATACGAAAGGGGTGAGATCAGGGCCCTGCGGCTGGGTGTGGTCGGGACCCTGAATTTTGAACTGCCTTGGGTGTACACCCTGTTTGCCGCCACCAACGCCTTCGACCAGGGCTTTGACGCCCGCAAGGACAAAAACATCAGCCTGCTGGACTGGCGCCTGGACATCCCCCTGTACGAGCAGACATCGCTGTCTCTGGGCAAGCAGAAAGAGCTGATTTCCATGGAACGCATCAGCAGCCTGGCCTATCTTCCATGGCAGGAGCGCTCGGCGCCGGCGGACGCCTTTCTCCCATCGCGCAACATCGGCGTAACCATAAGCGGCAACGGCTTCGACCAGCGCATGACTTGGGCCGGCGGTGTATACAACGACTGGTTCGACACCGGCAAGGTGTTTAACAAGAGCACCGACCATTACGTGGGGCGCTTGACCTGGCTGCCCTACCGCGAGGCAAATGAGGATGTGCTCCTGCACCTGGGCGTCGGCCTGCGGTATGACGACGCACACGAGGAGGTCCGCTACAAAACCCGGCCGGAATTTTATCAGGCGCCCTTTTTCGTGGATACCGGGCCCATGGCGGCGAACGGTGCCCTGACTTGCGCAACGGAAGTTTCCTACCGCATGGGACCCGTTTGGCTGGCCGGTGAGTATATTCGCAGCTGGGTGGACGCACCGGAACTGGGAGACCCCGTTTTAGACGGCTACCATGTCGGCATCAGCTGGGTGCTCACCGGTGAAATGCGCCGCTACAACAAGAAGAACGGCACCCTCGATCGCTATCCGGTGGCACGTTCGGTCTACCAGGGCGGTCCGGGTGCCTGGGAGGCGGCCACCCGCTGGTCCAGCATCGACCTAGCCGATGGAGCCGTATCCGGAAGCGCAATGGACATACTTTCCGCCGGTGTCAACTGGTGGCTGTCATCTTTTTTCCTGACGAGCATCAACTATCGGCGCATCTGGCTTGACAATGAAGAAGGCCATGGTATATCCGACGGTGTCAATTGGCGTGTTATGCTGATGCTCGAATAAACCACAGGGTAAAGCCGTGCGCCACGATTTTATGAAAGGAATGAACTGAAAATGGATAAAAAAGCAGAGGCTTGCAACGACGTTGACAGGTGGAGAAGCATGCTGTGCATGGCGGCCGTACTGTGCTGTTTTTTGTTTATCATCCCGAACAGTGCGTTGGCGGAGGGCGGAAAGCCGGTGTGGACCCCGGCGGGAGCAGCCCCCGAGGGTTTCGACTGGATCCAGCTGGCCAACGGCGAATGGTTCAAGGGGGATCTCAAGGTGCTCTACAACGACTCCCTGGAATTCGACAGCGATGAAGTGGGCCTCTATCAATTCGACTGGGAGGACGTGCAGCAGGTTATCTGCCATCAACCCCAAAGCGTCCGCATCGAGAGCCAGAATACCAAGGAGAAGGATCTGTTCAACGCGGGCGGCAATGGCCGGACGGTCGTCGGAATCCTGCGCATAAGAGGGGACAGGGTCTTCGTGGATACCGGAGAGGGGGTCGAGGAATTCGACCGCAGCAACCTGGTCTCCATTGCACCCGGCAAAGCCAGGGAACTGGACTACTGGGCGGCTAAAATCACCCTCAGCGTCGATATTGCCGCGGGCAACAGCGAAAAGGAGGATTACAGCGCCAACGCTAACTTCAAACGGCGCACCTCCCTGACTCGCTTCTACCTGGACTATCGCGGCATCTACTCGGAAACCGAAGGCGTGAAAACGTCGAACAGCCACAGGGCAAACAGCTATTTCGACATCTTCAGCACCCGGCGGTTTTTCTGGCGACCGGTTTTTGCCGAGTATTACCGGGACTCTTTCGCCAACATCGCCCACAGGGGAACCATCGGCGCCGGGGCGGGTTACACCATCATCGACACGGCTAAAACCGAGTGGCTCGTTTCCCCCGGAATCGCCTACATGTTCACCGAGTTCGACTCCGTTCAAGCCGGTGAAGATAAATCCACCTCGACCCCGGCTTTTGTGTTCTCAACCGAATTCGACACCGAGCTGACCAACAAAGTCGATTTCAATGCCCTTTACAACTTCAGCGTGGTCAACGAGGAATCGGGGCGCTACACCCACACGGCCAAATCGGGGATAGAAATAGAGCTCACCGGCCGTTTGGACCTGGACCTTTCGATCGTCTGGAATCGGATCCAAAAGCCCGAGCCCGCATCCGACGGCAGGGCACCGGAAAAAGACGACTTCTATTTCTTTTGCGGACTGACGTTCGAACTGTAAGGGCCGCTATCAAAGGCAGACAAACATGCATTTGCACAAGGTGAACATCATTCTGCTTGCAGCGCTGCTGGCTTTAATCCCCCTGTGCGCGGGTACGCCGGCATGGTCGGCTGATGAATCCGGCTCATCCGGCGTTGCCAGGCAGAAAATTATCGAGGCCTCTTCCGAGATCCCCGATGATGACACCGATCAAATGCTGAAGCGGATCAATGCGAGCTTCAAGCGGCTGAAACGTTATATGAGCCGCCTGAGTGACGCCGGCGCCGAAGACCGGGAGGTCCTGCAGCTGCAGATTTACAACGAACGCGTGGCAATTCTGCAAGCGATGCACAGGTTGGCCGATGTCCTTTTGGAGCTGGAAAAAAAAGCGCCGCAGCCCGAACTGCGACGAGAAATGGAAAGCGCCTTTACACGCATCGTGCCCCAATTCTGGCACCACATCGGTAGACTGCGCAACGACATCGACAAGGCCCGCGCCCAGCGGAGCGAAGCCGACGTGGAATCGCTGCAGAGCATCGAATACGAAATTGCCAAACTCACGAAACGGCTCGATGTGTTTTTCCGGCTGAGTTTTGAACACCTTCTCAAAATGGAAACCGTGGGAATGGCGGTGGAGACACCGCGCCGGAAGCTGTCCGTTTTACTGACGGACCGCAGCGATGAACTTACGGGTAGAATAAAGCTGGCCTTGATGCGTATCGAGGACCTGGAAAAACAGCGCAAGGATCTGCCGGATAGCGCCGCCATTAGCGCTCGCTTGGTTGCAACCCGCATGGGCCTGAATACCAACGTCGCCAGTCTCCAGGCCACGTTGGATCTGATGGAAAATCTGGACTTGGACACCAGGGCGCCCCGCGCCCTCCTGGTCACAGCCACCCACGATATCGGGTCCGGCCTGCTGGACACAGGCGTAGCCTTCAACCTGGCCCATCGCACGACGAAGCGTTTCACGGCCTGGATCATCGAAAAAGGGCCCGGGTACCTGATCAAGGCACTCGCCCTGCTCGCAATTTTGTCGGCCTTCATTTTTGCCTCCCGCGTTATCCGTGCCGGATTGGACAAAGCCCTCAGGGCCTCCAACCTGAACCTCTCGACCCTGGCCCGCCGAATGCTGATCTCGACGGCATCCAAGCTGGTTGTCATCTTGGGCATCATGGTCATTCTGTCCCAGATAGGTATCAGCCTGGGGCCGCTGTTGGCCGGACTCGGTGTGGTAGGCTTTATCGTCGGCTTTGCCCTGCAGGACAGCCTGAGCAATTTTGCGGCGGGCGTGATGATTCTTCTCTACCGCCCTTACGACGTGGGTGATTTCGTGGACGTGGGCGGCGTTTTCGGCGCGGTGGAGCGAATGAGTCTGGTATCCACCAGTTTGCTCACCATCGACAACCAAGTGTACATCGTTCCCAACAGCAAAATCTGGGGAGACGTGATAAAAAACGTCACGGCGCAAAAACTCCGCAGGGTGGACATGGTGTTCGGTATATCCTACCGTGACGACGTGGAAAAAGCCGAAGCGGTCCTGGCGGATATCTTAAAATCCCATGGCAAGGTGCTCGACTACCCGGAATCCAAGATACGGCTCCACAAGCTCGGCGAGTCGTCCGTCGATTTCGTCGTGCGCCCCTGGGTAAAGGTCGACGACTACTGGGATGTCTACTGGGATATCACCCGTGCGGTCAAATTGCGCTTTGACGAAGAAAACATTTCCATCCCATTCCCGCAGCGCGATGTGCATCTTTACAACGAAGACAAGGAGAAATAGGCTCCGCCGGCACAGTTGCGGCACTGAATCTTTCCTGCTTTGAAAACTTCCCGCTTGTCCCTGACCGTCACGCCGCAAACCTCGCAGACAGCCTTGAACTGCGTCGGACCGGGCATATCGCTGAAAGGAACGTCCACGACCACGGCCTGAACTTCGAAAAGCGCGTCCAAAGGCATTTTTTTATAAGCTTCCAGCTGCTGTTTTCTTTTATCCTCGATACCGGGAGCGTATTTATCCACGGCATCGCGCGAAGTCTCCCTGGAACGCACCCTGAAGGCCCTGCCCGTATCGAGGTTGACAAAGGTGGCCGCCATGATGCCGTTGTCCACATATTTCAGGGAGCGCCGCCCCAATTTTACACCCGTGACAAAGGCAATCGCATCGGTGGCGCAGCGGTCGATCTCCACGTACACCACCAGGGATTTTATCTGCGGCATCTTCGAGGGCTCGTCCAATCCGATCAGGTTGCAGCCCAGCATGGCCATGCGCACGCCGATGACCTGTCCCGCACACAGATGACCGTGGGCTTGGGCCGAGCCTTTCAACAGGGTCTCAAAATCTTCCATCGGTTGTTTCCTTCTTCCGCGCTGCGTGTTATTCTTATTGTTACATCTTTCAACGTAGGATTATGTTAATCTTAACATAACTTGGGTCTCAGCAAAAGGACCCTGAAAACGGGGACACACGTCATGACGGCTTATAGAATAAAATCAAGCCACTGGATAGTGGATGAAAAGAACCGCATCGTAATGGGTGAAGGCAGACTGGCCATACTGGACCGCATCGAAAGCACGGGCTCCATCAACCAGGCCGCCAAATCCCTGCGCATGTCCTACAAAACCGCCTGGAGCAAGATCAAGTCCACGGAAGGCCACCTCAAGATCAAAATTGTCGAGACGGACAGAAACAAGGGCACACGGCTGACCCGGGATGGAAAGGCGCTGCTCGAAAAATACCGCGGGCTCAAAAAGGAATGCGTGGCTGCCGACGACCGGATCTTCAAACGCATTTTCGAGCCGTAGTCCGGAAACACAAAATTTTTAACGACCCCAAGCTTGTGTAGATTCCCCCGGAAAAGCCCTCAGAAATACGTATACGCATCCGATCACCTTGCACCGGAAAAAAGGTTTTCATCGGTCTTGACTTATTAACCAGGCAATTAAGTAGACCAAGGCTTCAGCCCTGAAAAAACAAATCGCCTTATGCCGAAATTCACTTAACACCTGACACTGGATCACTCGGCCACTTGAACCCTCGGATCCTTGGCCCCTGGTTCATTAAAGCGTATACCGTAACCCAGAGTCTGCGACTGTCTGCGGTTAATAATCATTCTCTGCGTCCTCCACCACGCTCTACCGAAGTGGGCCAGAGACATATTCGCTAACCCAAATAACCCAGCAAACCCAATAACACGCTAACCCGACTACCGCCCGCCGTTCAGCGGCGCAGGTCTCTGCCACGGGCCCAAATGTGCACGCAACACCTCCGGCGCAAAATCGATATGAGTAAACAAGCGTTTTTCCAGCATCCGTGATTGTTCCCACAAGGACATGATACGCTGCCGGTGTTCCGCTGTCCGGCCATAGCGCTCGACAATGTAGTGCATGCGCCGTTCCAGCGAGACCACCTCGTCATGCAGAACACGCTTGTCGGCATAGTTGACGATCTGCGCTTCATCGGGGACCTGCAGAAGGTCCCCGGCGGGGATATGCACGTGCCGTCCAACGACACGCCCCACTTCAGGGTATCCGCGCTCCTTCAAGAGCTGTTCGCCCGTCAGAGCGTGATTTTCGCCGGTTTCAAAACTTCTCGTCTTGGTGATGTCGTGCAACAGTGCCGATGCGATGACGAGATGGCGGTCCAACGCGGAGAAACGCCCGTCGAGGCGGTCGGTGAGGCAAAGAGCCACCCGGCAAACCTGTTCGGAATGGGACACGATGTGATCGAGCATCCCCATCTCTTCAATCAATTGATAGCACGTCTGGGCTGATGGCACCATTTTCTGCTTCTCCCTGTCGTTACAAAGGTCTGTCAATTCCCTAAAAGCGTGACTATATCACAAATATAGCCATCGAGCGAATACACCATTGCAATGCCGGGGCACATGCAGCCTTGTTTTGACACCATCACTGAATTCATGCTACAAAACCCCCACGCTGCAAACTATGAGGAAAATTGAAGATTCCCAGCAGCATGCTGCAGGGTAGGCGCTCGTGAACGCGGTTCAACCCGTTACCCAATTTTAACAGAATAAGGAACGCATCCATGGACAAAAGCAAGAAAGCGATCTGGGGCTGGGCCATGTACGACTGGGCCAATTCTGCATTTGCATGTACGGTAATGGCCGGCTTCTTTCCGGTTTTCTTCAAACAATACTGGAGCCATGGCGTCGACGTCAACATGAGCACCGCGCAGCTGGGTATCGGCAACTCCCTGGCAAGCCTGCTGGTAGCACTGATGGCGCCGGTTCTCGGGGCCATCGCCGACAAGGGGTCTTCGAGAAAAAAATTCCTGGTTTTCTTCTGCTATTTAGGTGTGCTGATGACCGCCGCGCTCTTCACCGTCAATCAGGGTCAATGGGCGCTGGCGGTATTTTTCTATGCCATGGGCATCATCGGTTTCTCCGGCTCGAATATTTTTTACGATTCGCTGCTTCCAAGCATAAGCGACGAAAACAATATCGATTTCGTATCCGGCCTGGGGTTTGCCATGGGATACCTCGGGGGAGGCCTGCTGTTTCTTATCAATGTGCTCATGACCCTGATGCCGCAAAAATTCGGTCTGCCCGACGCCGGTGCAGCCGTGCGCTATTCCTTTATATCCGTGGCTGTTTGGTGGGGAGGTTTCGCGCTGATGACCATTTTCTGGGTCCCTGAGAAGCATACGTCCGCCGCCGCAAAAAAGGGCCTAAGCCCTATAGCGGAAGGATTTGGTCAACTCGCAGACACCTTTAAAAAAATCAGGCACCTGAAAACCATCATGCTGTTCCTCGTGGCCTACTGGTTCTACATCGACGGCGTGGACACCATCATCCGCATGGCGGTTGATTACGGCATGTCCCTCGGTTTCGACTCCAACGACCTTATCCTGGCCCTGCTCATCACCCAGTTCGTGGGGTTTCCGTCGGCCATCGTCTTCGGCAAACTCGGCCAGAAGTGGAGCGTTCGGAAATCCATTTACCTGGCCATTGCCATTTATATCGGCGTCACCGTCTGGGGCACCATGATGACCCAGAAGCACGAATTCTACATCCTGGCCATTGTCATCGGCCTGGTGCAGGGAGGCATCCAGGCCCTCAGCCGTTCCTATTATTCCCGTTTGATCCCTACAGAAAAGGCCGCAGAGTACTATGGCTTCTACAACATGCTGGGAAAATTTGCAGCGATTCTCGGCCCCCTTCTGATCGGGATTGTCGGCCTGGCAACGCGACACGCACTGATGCCCCCCGCCCCCACCCCCGAACAGGTCGTTGCCGTGGGAAGAATTGCCTCGCGTTGGGGTATCGGTTCCATCCTCATCCTGTTTTTCATCGGGGCGTTTCTGCTCCACTTGGTGGACGAGGAAAAGGCCAAAATAGACCTGACGTTTCTATCCGAATAGCCTTATTCGGGTGTGCGGCAAGGAGCGTCTCCTTCCCGCATCTTTATATCAACCCGGCAATTCGATGGAGTTATCATGAACCCTCTGCGTACCAGGCGCTACCCGTTTTATATCAGCATCGCCACCCTGGTGGTGGCCGTCATTGCCTCGCTGTCAGGCGTTTTCCTGTGGATCAGTGACAAGGAAAGCTCGGCAACGGCCATTAGCCTGGCCGACCGTTTATTTACCGAAGTCAACGACAAGGTGGCGGAGCGATATGAAAATGCGCTGCAATCCGTTTCCATCCTGGCGACTTCGGCCTCGCTAATGCCCGCCATGACCCGGCGACCGGAAAAAGACGGTCTCTCCCACCCGGGGTTGGCCTTCATGGTCAAGGCGCTGGAGAGCTTCGACTACCTCCTTTCCATGTATGCGGGATACGAAGACGGCAGTTTCATACAGGTAACGGCTTCAAGGGGCCATGCCGGCGTCAATGTCAGCTATGGTGCCCCCGAAAACACCTTTTACATCATCCGCACCATTTCACCGGACCCGAACGCCGATTTACGCCAATGTTGGACCTACATGGACCGCAACCGGAATCTGATCGCTTCACGCCTGGAACGCGGGGCCCATTACGACCCACGCCGCCGGCCGTGGTACATCGATGCGGTCAAAGCGGGTGAAACCGTCTACACAGACCCATACATATTCAGCGCCACCAAACTGCCCGGTATCACCTGCACCAGGCAACTTTTGGATGCCGGTGGCGTTTTCGGCGCCGACATCACCCTGGAACGCTTCTCTGAATCGCTGGCCCGGCAGCGGATCTCCGACAACAGCGACATGTTTCTGTTCGACGATTCAGGAAGAGTACTGGCCCACCCGGCTGAAAAAACGATAAAGTCGACAGTCTCCCGCAAGGAGGGGCTTTCCATCGAAGGCGCCCGTTTTCTCAAAGAGGCGGAAAGCCGTGACGCCGTCCTCAAGGCGGTGATGGCCTCCTACGCCAGCGCTCGGGGTATTCCGGTCAATAAAACCGAAATGATGACAATCCAAGACCGTCCCTACCTGGTGCGGTTGTCGCCTATGGAGTCATCGCACGGGTTGGAGGAAATTATCGGTAGTGCGGCCCCGTTGTCGGACTTCAATGGACACATTCGCCGCATGCAGACCAGAATCACCCTGTTTTCGCTGGCAGTGCTGGTAATTGCCCTGCCGGCGGTGCTTTTTCTGTCGAGACGCCTGGCGGGCTCGATGATGCGCCTGGAAAAGGAAGCTCAGAAGATCCAACAATTCGACTTTTCGGAATCCCCTCCCTTCGACTCGGCCATCAAAGAGATGCATTCCCTCATCAAGGCCTTCCGGCTGATGAAGGCAACCATACGGCAACGAACGGAAGCGCTGATCGCCACCCAGGGAAAGCTCGAAAAACTGGTGCAGGGCGGCATCTCCCTTTCCGCCGAACGGAACCTGACCAAACTTCTCGAGCAGATTTTCATCTCCGCCCGCGACCTCGCAAGAGCGGACGGCGGTTCGCTCTATCTGCGCGGTGAAGACGATGTGCTTAGGTTCGAGATTATGCAGACCGGTTCGAAAATGGCGCACTACGCGCAAGATCCGGACGGTGAAGGAATCATGTCGGACATCCCTCTTTACAAACCCGGGACAGGGGCCGAAAACCATATGAACGTCGCGAGTCACGCTGTTCTTTCCGGAGACACCGTTCGGATCAGCAACATCGGGAATGAGCGCCGTTTCAATCTTTCCAACGAGTACCGTTTCAACGAACTTTCCGGAACCGAGAGCATCAGCTTCATCGCCGTGCCGCTCAAGACGCGGCAGGGAAAAACCATCGGCGTGCTGCAGCTTTTCAATGCCCGCATGCCGGACACCGAAGCCGTCGTCCCCTTTGAAGGCGAAAGCGTCAGGTTCGTGGAATCCCTGGCAGCTCAGGCGGCGGTCGCCCTCAACAACCAGCAGCTGCTCGAAGCCCAGCGCAACCTCTTCAATGCGCTGATACAGATGCTTGCGGGCGCCATTGACGCCAAATCCCCTTACACGGGGGGACATTGCGCCCGCGTTCCCGAGGTGGCCGTCATGTTGGCCGAGGCGGCCAGCATGACCGAAGACGGCCCTTTTGCAGACTTCAAGATGGATTCCGAAGATGCACGGCGCGAGTTTCACGTGGCGGCCTGGCTGCACGACTGCGGCAAGGTAACCACCCCTGAATACGTAGTGGACAAGGCCACCAAACTGGAAACCATATACAACCGCATCCACGAAATCCGCACACGCTTTGAAATTCTATGGCGGGATGCGGAGATCGACTACTACAAAAAATGCCTGGAAACCGGTGAGAACGAGGCCGATCTGAGGGCCGAAATGGAAAGCGAACAAGAGTGGATCAGGGAGGCGTTCGCCTTTGTAGCCACCTGCAATATCGGCGGTGAATTCATGGGCGACGAAAAGGTGCAGCGGCTGCAGCAGATCTCCCGCCGCACGTGGCTGCGTCACCTGGACGACCGCCTGGGCCTTTCCCAGGAGGAAACCGGCAGGATGTCCGCCGAGCCGCCGGAGGATCTCCCGGCAAAAGAATACCTGCTGACCGACAAACGGTTCCACATCATACCACGCGGTATGGCCGACCCCTTCGATGGCAACAGATACGGTTTCAAAATGGACATTCCCCAAAACCTCTACAACCACGGCGAACTGTACAACCTCAGCATCCGCAAGGGCACCCTCACCGATGAGGAACGGTTTAAAATCAACGAACATATCATCCAGACCATCATCATGCTCAACAAGCTGCCCTTTCCCGATTACCTGAGCAGGGTACCCGAGTTTGCCGGAGCCCATCACGAAACCATGATCGGCACGGGATATCCCAAGCGGCTCAGGAAGGAGGAGATGTCCATACCTGCCAGGATCATGGCCATAGCCGACATCTTCGAAGCCCTGACAGCTGCGGACCGCCCCTACAAAAAGGCCAAAACCCTGAGCGAGGCTTTGCGCATCATGAGTTTCATGCGCAACGACCGGCACATCGACGCCGATCTGTTCGATCTTTTTCTAACCAGCGGCGCCTGCATGCGGTATGCTGAAAAATTTCTGGAGCCGGGGCAGATAGACATGGTAGACTTCCGGGATTATCTCCAATCGCCATGAGAAGTCAGCCATCCGGAAAACCGAATTACAATTGGGACTTCTGGCGTAGCAGCGGCTGCCGGGCCGGTCCGAAGCAGCCTCGAGGATAATGTCACGCTTCATTTTTCATCTTCCCGCCGTCCCGCTTTCCAGCCTGTGTCTGCAATCGTCGACAACCCGCTGCATCGCCACGGCATGGTTGGAGAAAATCCATTCCACACCGCGGTTGGCCTCCCTGAAAAGACAGTTTGCCGATCGGGGATAGCCCGTTCCCACACACTGCCCGGCCGCCGCATGCAGAGCGGCCGTCCTTCTGCCCACAAGCAGGTAATGGCCGGCGACGCCGGCATACCCCCGGGCCAGTGCCAAGCGGCTTAAGGTTCTTATATTGGTCTCCGCCACCGGAAGCAATGCTGCGGCGGGCACAAAACCGACATGCCTGAACATTTCCGGAACAAGGGAAAGGAAATGGTAGTCCTTTACGGGCTTCAACGGGGACAAAAGGGCGGACAGGTTTTCCGCCTGGCGTTCAGGGCGGGGATAGGTCTCCTCCTTGAGTTCCACCATCAGGTGTACCCGCCGTCCATACCTTGCAAGCACTTCTTCAAGGGACGGAATCATGGGGAATCGCGCGCGCAGATCCTGAAAATCAGCTTCACCGACAACCAGCGGCTCGCCGAATAGTCTTGAAAGATCCCTGTCATGAAAAACGACGGGCTTGAGGTCGCGCGTCCAGCGGATGTCGAATTCGATCCCCCACACACCGGCCTGTATCGCTCTGTCAAAAGCGTTCAGCGTATTCTCGAAGACGGTTCTGTTGTCATGCTGGCCGCGGTGAGAAATGATTTTACACCTCTCTAGAACCGGCAGAGCCGGTTTCGGCTGAGGTCGCGCGGCAAAGAAGGCATCCACTACCGAAAGCAATAATGTTTCCAACAGCTTACGCATGGGCGTCAATCCTCGTTATATAATCCGGCGGTCGAGATGTTTTCCATGTACCTTCGCGCCAGTGGTTCCAGCCTGTTGAGCAAAAATCCGGCAACCCGGTCAATGTCATAATCGGCATCGGACAGGTCCACGTCGTCAATGTCGAGGTAGATCCGGTTGACCGCCGGCAACGTGTCCTTTTTTTCATCCAGGGGGACGGATAGATACACGTTTTTCCCCAGTATAATGAAGCTGAAGTCGGCATCCGGGCAGAGGGTCCCAATCACCGCCTCGGCATTGCCCGGGTAGATGACCAGCGGACGTTTGTCCAGTTCGAGAAACCGCAGATGCGCATGCACCGCATCTGCAACGGCCGCCCCGTGTTGTTCGGGCGGCAGGCGCCCTCCTGCATCGGGCATAGCGCCCAGAATACGCTGTTGCAGCGACGCCATGAGCTTGTGTTTTAATACCTGTATCGCACGGGTGTAATCGTCGGTTGCTCTGAAACCCATAGGATAACCCGGCGAGCCTTTTTCCGCAAAATCGTACGTACCAATCATGGAAGGCAGAATGGCCACCCTGACAACGTCGCTCGAAGGCTTCCGCCCGGGGTAGCGCTCTGCCAGGTCTCCGTAATCTGCCGCAAGGATTTTCGATAACACGTAGGCGTCCATTTCAACCAAACCGACCCTGTAAAGTGCATCGACCAGGAAAGGGTCTTCCAGGTACGCCATGAAGAAAGGTTCCGCGTGGACGACATCCCGCAACAGCTTCAGTTCTTCATAGCTGATTTTGAAAGAGTCCAGGTCCGCCTGCGACGGTTCGACCAAAACACTCCGGATAAGCGCCTTGCGCGCCATCAGATTCCCCAACCGGACCTTTTCGCCACGGGCAATTTTCTGTACCATGAGCAGGCGTATGGTCAGCAGTTCCTCGGAAGGCCAAACACTCTGCTGCAATGCCTGCCCTTTGAAAAGGTTCAAGCGCTCGTTGTAGTGGAAAAGCACCTTGGACAACCCCAGGATATTGGGGTCGTACACCATCAGTTCGGATACTTTTCTCTGGGGGTCGCTCATGATATTGACGACCTCCTTATAATCCGGCCTCGCGAAAAGCGATCTCGTCCTCCATGCCTCCCTGACGGTGGGATCCCCCGCGGCCCCCACCACAATCTGCATCAGATAGGAAAGAATTTCGGCAGCATACTTTTCAGCCGGTGTCAGATGCGGAGGGCTACCAGCCGCTTCCGGCTCGGAGGGAGCGCTCCTGCCTGGATCCCAAACACCGCCGCATTGCAACAAAAGCAGCATCATCATGGAAGCAACGGTCACTCCGGCCGCATGGGCCGCTTTTCTGTAATAACCGTTTTTTACCTGGCACAAATTGAAATAGCCCATCCCCAAAATTTGAAACGCTCGGCTTAGAATGATGAAAGAGGCGGATAAAGTCACATGTAATGGACCGATTTGTCAACAACCACCCTAAGCTTTGAAATGATTGTCCGCAACCGGAAAATTGTCCCTTGAAAATGCAGATGTTTTTTTTGTAAAATAAATGTCAAACTCCCTATACGCCTTGATATCCTTCCCGGTTTCGCCTATCAGGGCTCATGAAGTTATTATCGCACACAATACGTGGTACGCTGGCTCTGGCGCTCTATGTCATCAACACGTTTTTTTTCTGCGTGCCGCTTTTCGCCGTGGCCCTCTTGAAGGTGGCCGTGCCGTTCGCCCCCTGGCGCAGGCTGTGCAGCCGGGCACTAAACGGCATTGCCGGCGGATGGATCGGGGTCAACATTTTCAATCAGAATTTTTTTTCCTCGACACCCATACACGTGAGCGGCCCGTTGTCTCTGGATCCCGATGGTTGGTACCTGGTTATGGCCAATCATCAATCCTGGGTGGACATACTCGTCTTGCAACGCATCTTCCACTCCCGCATTCCCATGCTGAAATTTTTTCTAAAAAAGGAGTTGATCTGGGTTCCGCTGCTGGGGCTGGCCTGGTGGGCGCTGGATTTTCCATTCATGAAACGCTATTCGAAATCGTTTCTTGAAAAAAATCCGCATCTCAGGGGCAAAGACATCGAAATCACCAAACGGACCTGCCAGAGATTTAAAACCATCCCGGTGTCAATTATGAACTTCGTGGAAGGTACCCGCTTCACGGTGCAAAAGCACAGCCTGCAGGGCTCCCCCTACACTCACCTGCTGAAAACCAAAGCGGGGGGAATCGCTTTGGTGCTGACGGCCATGGGGGAACAAATCCGCACCATTCTGGATGTCACCATTGCCTACCCCGGCAGGTCAGGCAGCTTCTGGCGGTACATTTCGGGCGGAATTCCGGAAATCAGGGTCGCTGTCAGGCCCCTGCCCGTTGATCCTTCGCTGATGGGCAACTATGCCATGGATGACGATTTTCGGACCCGTTTTCAAACCTGGTTAAACGAGCTGTGGGCTGCAAAGGATGCACGCATGGGCCGTATGTTGTCCCTGAACGCTGCAACTGTCCGAACCCGCGCGCAAAACGAGGAATGTCCGCGCAATGAAGTACCAGAGGCGCAAGGCTGATTTGCAATCACTTGAATCCTCGAGCCCTCGAACCCTTTTTCCACCCATTCCCGTTTGGAACATTAATATATATTGAATTCCACTCCTTTTTTGTATACGGTTGCCCCTCGGCAACGTTCTTCGACCGGCGCACATTTTACAAGTGCCCAAGTTGAATTCTGGAAGTGGTTAAATTGAGGAAGGAGTTTCATATGCCAGTGGTGGGTATCATCGGCGGGTCCGGACTGGACGACCATGACATTCTCGAAAATGCCGACGTATTGGATGTGGAAACACCCTTCGGTAAACCTTCCTCAAAACTGGCAACGGGCCGCATAGCAGGCCAAGACGTCGTGCTGCTTTCCCGTCATGGAACCCGCCATCAGTTGAGCCCGACCCAGGTCAACAACCGGGCCAACATCCATGCCCTCAAGGAGGCGGGGGTAACCCATATCCTGGCCACAACCGCCTGCGGCAGTCTTCGCCGCAAAATAGATCGGGGGCATTTTGTCATCATCGACCAGTTTATCGACTTTACGCGTTTCAGAAAAACCACTTTTTTCGATTCCTTCGAAGGGGGCGCCAGACACACGGCCATGGCCGAACCCTTCGATGCGGCCCTGAGGCGTGTACTTTACAGGACCTCGGTCGATCTCGGTTATCCCACCCATGACGGCGGAACCGTTGTCACCATCGAAGGCCCCCGCTTTTCCACCAGGGCCGAATCCTGCATGTTCAGGGCCTGGGGGGCGGACATCATCAACATGTCGATCGCTCCCGAAGCAGTGCTGGCCAACGAGGCGGAAATACCTTACGCCGCCGTTGCCATGTCCACCGACTACGACTGCTGGAAGGAAGATGAAGATCCGGTATCATGGGAAGAAATCCTGACCGTGTTCAATAAAAATGCCGAAAGGGTGAAACAGTTGCTGGTCAAGGTCATTGAAAAAATAGAATGACGGACAAGGAGCTTCACATGAACTTAAAAGATACCATTCGATCCATACCCGGATGGCCGATCGAAGGCGTTATTTTCAGAGATCTCACGACCCTCATGCAGAACCCGGCGGCATTCAAGGACGCCTGTGACGTTTTTTACGACCGCTACCGGGATCGGGGCATCGACAAGGTGGTCGGCATCGACGCCCGGGGATTCGTATTCGGAGCCGTGCTGGCATACCGTTTGGGCCTTGGTTTCGTGCCGGTTAGAAAAAAGGGCAAGCTTCCCTATAAAACGATCGAGGAAAGCTATTCACTGGAATACGGTGAAAATGTCGTTGAAATGCACGCAGACGCCATCGAAAAAGGCGAGCGCGTGGTTATCATCGACGATCTCATCGCCACCGGCGGCACCATAGAGGCGGCCGTAAAACTGGTTAGAAAGCTGGGAGGCGATATTCTGGAATGTGGATTTATCGTCGAGCTGCCGGACCTGAAAGGGCGTGAGAAAATAAAAGACGAATACGTCTTTGCCATGTGCGCGTTCGAAGGCGAATAAAATCGTGTTCCACGATTTTATGAAACGCGACGACGTCGCTCCTGTACAAAAGACCAAAATTACGCAAACAAATGGACCCTTCTCCTGAAACATATATAGATCGTTGTTGCTCGCACTCCCGGCGGTGCCCAGGCCGACCGTGACGCCGGCCTTCAGGTATTTTGTCACCGGTGCAACGCCGGCGGCCAGCTTCATGTTGCTCTGCGGGTTGTGGAAGCCCCTTTGCGGATAAACGCGGCGGCCTTCTCCACATTATGCCGGTATTGATCCATCGTCATTTTGAAAGAATTACAAAAATATCTTGTAGTTGTCAATGCGGTTCATTTATCCCTCACCACAAATCCTGCCGTTGACTTTCCTTTCATTTTATGAAATATTGGCGCCCTATGAAAGTGTCGGAAGTATGTGAAATATTGAAAGCGGACCTCCTGACGGGTGAAACCCATATGGAGGACCGCGTCGCAGGCGGCGGCAGCGCAGACCTGATGGAGGATGTGTTGTCGGCGGCAACCGAAGGCTGTGTGCTGCTGACAGGCGTTACCACCGAACAGGTCATCCGTACGGCAAAGGTGGCGCGCGTCGGTGCCGTTGCTTTCGTACGCGGGAAGAAACCGGCGCCGAACGTGATAAAGCTGGCCGAATCGTATGACATGCCGATCCTGCTGACCCGTTACTCCCTATTTGTCGCCAGCGGCAGGCTGTATATGGGCGGCTTAAGGGGACTCGACGGATCCTGGTAAGGATGTCTTCACGGCCCCCTGAACCAGGGCTCCGGAACCGGAACATCCCTGCAGGACGGCGGCACCAAACATCGTACGACCACGGTGAGCGACGAAGCCACTTGGCTCGTACCTGACCCGAGTGAGCGAACTTTTTTACTGAAACGAATTTATGATGGTACATCCTGGATCGGGAGTTGGAAAATGATTGAAGCTTTGTTTATGTTGGGCGGATTGGGCCTCGTTGTCGGTGTCGGCCTGGCCGCGGCGTCGAAGATATTCTATGTATACGTTGACCCGATGATCGTCGCGATAGACGATGTCCTGCCGGGCGCCAACTGTGGCGGGTGCGGGCAACCCGGCTGCTCGGCTAACGCGGAAGCGATCGCTGCCGGCAAGGCCGCGCCAAATTCCTGCGTGGCCGCCGGGCCGGAAGTTGCCGAAGCCATCGCCGCCATCATGGGTGTCGCCATCGAAGCCAAAGAACCGGACATCGCCAGGCCCGGCTGCACCTACGGTGTTGAAGACGCGGAAACCAAGTTTATTTACGACGGCCTGGGAGACTGCCGGGCGGCGGCATTGATGAACGGCGGCATGAAGGTCTGCAACATCGGCTGTCTGGGTCTGGGGACCTGCGCCAAAGCTTGTCCCTTCGGTGCCATTACTATGGGGCCCAAAGGGCTCCCCGTTGTCGACGAAATCAAATGTACCGGATGCGGTACCTGCGAAAAAGTTTGTCCCAAGCACATCATCACACTTTCGTCAGTCACCCGGCGGATTCTCCGGGAATACACCACCGACGACTGCACGACTCCCTGCCAGCGGGCCTGCCCGGCAGGCATCGACATCTGCGACTACATACGCCAGATTTCACTGGGAGACTATCCGGGCGCCCTCCAGGTAATCAAAGAACGCAACCCGTTCCCTTCGGTCATCGGCAGAATCTGTCCGCGGCCATGTGAGCAGGACTGTCGACGGCAGCTGATCGACGAACCCGTTGCAATCAACTTCCTGAAGCGCTATGCGGCCGACCATGAAAGAGAGTCCGGCCAGCGGGTGCAGCCTTACAAAGCACCCGATACGGGGAAAAAGATAGCCGTTGTCGGCGGAGGCGTCGAAGGCCTTTCAACCTCCTTTTTTTCAGCACGCTTGGGTCATTCCGTCGATGTCTACGAAGCCGCCCCTCGGCTAGGTGGTCTTCTTAGAAGCGCCATTGCCGCTTACAGGCTCCCGTCGGAAATTCTGGACTGGGATATCGACGGCATCCTGGAAATGGGCGTAACCGCACACACGGAAAAAAAGCTGGGCATCGACTTCACCATAAACTCACTGCTCTCCGAGGGATGCCAGGCCGTTTTTACCGCCCTGGGCGGTTGGGACAGCCGGCTTGCCAGAAATGCCGGACGTACGGTTGAAAGCCCCATCCCCGGCGTTTTTTTGCTGATGGACGTCATGAAGTCGCACAAAGCCGCCTCCGGCAAGGAGGACCTCCCGCAAATCCAGCCTGCATCCCGGGTGGTCATCTTCGAAGGAGGCAAGTTGGCTCTCGAAGCGGCTGACCTGTGTCTCCAAAAAGGGTCCAGCCAAGTGACCGTTCTCTTCAGGGGGGCGGAAAGCGATCTCGACCTCGAAAAGGAGGAAGTCGAAGGCCTCCGCAGCAAAGGCGTTGAAATTATTTTCGCCGCCGCCGTCAACACGCTGGCCGGTGAGCGGGACAGCCTTCAGCAAATCGAATGGGTGGACCTGGAAGAAAAAGTCTTGAAAGAAATACCGGCCGACATGCTCGTCGTGGCCTCGGGCCGCTTTCCGGAACTGGTATTCACCAGACCCCGGGACACCCACGACGAAAATGGTGAAAATGAGCTCCCCCGAGATCAGGAGGACACGGAAGAAAGCGCAACCGGCGCCGGCGACCTGGAGGCCGCAGACAACCGCTGGATCGGTGCCTATACCTACAAACGCCCCGAGCACCGTCATGAGATAGGTTGGCTGTCCGAGGGCGATTCCATCAGCGACTACAGCGGGGCCATCAAGGCCATTGGCGGCGGCAGGCGTGCAGCGGCGACCATTCATAAAATCATCTACGGCATCGACCTAGCTCTGCCGGAGAATGTTGTCGACTCACATGCGTTGATTCAGAATGTCGACCATGTCCAAAACGTAGCGGCGTCGCCGCGAACCCGCATGCCTCAGGCAGGCCCCAAAGAACTTGCAGCCGCCATGGAAATAGAAAAGGGCCTTTCCAAAGAAGACGCCGACAGGGAGTCCAAAAGGTGCCTGCAGTGCGGCCTGATATGTTACGAACACACGGAACTCAAACCGGATCTGGCCCAGGCAACGATTCAGTAAAGAATCCTGGCCTGAGGGTCAGGTTTTACATACTGGAATAAATAGGTATGTAAGCCCCTGGTGGCAAGCATGGCAACAGAAGAAGGTATCGTCATAAAACTGGGTAGCGGCAGCGCCTGGGTAAAGACTACCCGGTCGAGTGCTTGCAAATCCTGTTCTTCCAGGGAATCCTGCCAGGCAAGCGAGCAGGGCAAAGCCATGGAAGTCGAGGCCGCCAACCCGGTGGATGCTAAAATCGGGGATCGGATCCTCCTCTACTTTGAGACGTCGTCCCTTCTTAAGGCCGCCTTTCTTTTGTACATCTTTCCAGTGCTGTGCATGCTTGGGGGGGCCGCCCTGGGGCACTGGCTCTCCCTTAATTATTCCCTGAACACATCGTTGGGATCGGCGGCCGCGGGATTCGGCTGTCTGGCCCTGTCGTTCATGCTAGTCAAAAAACGGGGCGATAAAATGGCTTTGAAGGACAGTTACAAACCCCGAATCATCAGGATACTGAGAAATCTCCCAGCCATGGAGAAAGAGGCTCACAAAACCGTTACCGGGTGATAAATGAAAGCATGAAACTTACACACCTAATCTGAGCGATTGTCGAGGCGTGTCACCTATGGCGGCGTTGCTGCCTTTACAAAGAAGATGCTTTTCCGCAAATTTGAAACGCTCACTTTGGGTACAGCCTGAACGTATGGTGTCACAAAATGAAGACCGTATACCTATCGCCGACAAACCAAATCACGATTACCTGCCCTCGATGTGAAGCCACCAAAACCGTTGACGCTTCCAAATACGCAACAATAAAACATACGGTAAAAGTGAAGTCCAAATGCTCCTGCGGCCACACCTGGACATCCGTCTTGGAGAAACGCAAGCAGTATCGCAAAGGGGTCAGCCTGCCGGGAACCTTCACCCAAATTGTCGGCAGTAAACCCACGCGCAAAGGCACCATGTCGGTAACCGACATTTCGGCCGGCGGACTGAAAATAAAACTGGACCACCCCCTCGATCTCCGGCAGGACGACAAGCTGAAAGTTGAATTTCGTCTGGACGATGCCCGCAACACACTGATCAGCAAGCACGTACTGGTAAAAAATATAGACGGCCTATACATCGGGACCGCCTTCAGCCATCGCGAGCGGAATGACCCTGCACTCGGGTTTTACCTGATGGGCTAACCAACCCCTGCATCGGGGCTATTTCAGCACCTATTTGTACAAATCCCATCATGTTTGCGAAAGATTTTAGTTTAGGTATTTAACCGCCGGGTTAATATGTACCTCAGCTATGAAATTTAGTGGGAGACAGCCATGAACAAGTGCCCTTACTGCAACTCGGTTCACAACGTAGGCTTCGTATCCATGCGACTGGCGGGCACGGATGGCGTATCTTTAGAAACTGCCAAATGGGCCCGGATTTTTGAACTGGAAGGGTTCCGTTGCCACTACTTTGCCGGGGAACTCGACCGCCCCAGGGAACGCTCTTACCTCCTTCCTGAAGCTCATTTCTCTCATCCTGCAGTCAAAGAGATCTACCGCAACTGCTTCGGTGCGCATAAAAGACCCAGGCGCATCACCCGCGAGATTTACCACCTGAAAGAAAAGATCAAGGATCACCTTTACGATTTTATCCGCAGGAACCATATCGACATCCTGGTCCCGGAAAATTCCCTTACCATCCCCCTCAACCTTCCCCTGGGCATTGCTATCACGGAAATGATATCGGAAACGCAAATCCCCACCATCGCGCATCACCACGACTTCTTCTGGGAGCGTCAGCATTTCATGACCAATGCGGTATGGGAATACCTCAACATGGCATTTCCACCTCACCTCCCCAGCATCAAACATGTCGTCATCAACTCCTCAGGCGACAATCAGTTGAGCCTGCGCACGGGTATATCCGCACATATCATCCCCAATGTCATGGATTTTGAAAACCCTCCGCCGCCGGTGGATGCCTATGCAGCCGACGTACGCCAGGCGCTTGGCATCGCCAACGATGAACTGTTGATTCTCCAGCCCACACGCGTGGTCAAACGCAAAGGCATCGAACATGCCATCGAACTCGTTCGTCGCCTGGAGAAAAAGGCCAAGCTGGTCATATCCCATGCTTCCGGGGACGAAGGCTTCGACTATGAAATGCGGATCCGTGAATACTCTGATATGATGGGTGTGGACACCCGCTTCGTCTCGAACATCATCAATGAAAGAAGAGGCGTGACAGATGACGGGAGAAAGATCTATACGCTCGAAGACGTCTACCCGCACGCAGACCTCGTGACCTACCCATCGAATTTCGAGGGGTTCGGCAATGCCTTTTTGGAAGCCATTTACTTTTCCAAACCCATCGTCGTCAACAACTACTCGATCTATTCGACCGACATAAAACCCAAGGGTTTCGATGTCATCGAAATAGACGGCTACGTGACGCAGGAAGCGGTGGAAAAAGCCGGGCAGGTGCTTAGTGATCCCCAAAGAAGCCGGGCGATGGTGGAACACAACTACCGCGTGGCTAAAAAACACTATTCTTACCGGAACCTCCACCAGCATTTGAAAACCATAATCTTCGAATCGCTGCTCTGCATTCAGGCATGATTTTCTTGCTTGACCCGGTATACCAGAATGTGAAACATGTGTACTTTCTGCAATTCGCGAAAGGATGTGCAAACAACAATTTAAATGATCGCACGGCGCGACAATCAAACAGCTGAAGGAAAACCGATGAAATACATGACGAAAAAAAACCTTGTGACGCTCCTGCTATTCATCTTTATAACCATCCCGGTAACGGACCTTCGTGCAACGGAATCGAGCGATGTACTTGCCCGGGTCAACGGAAACGCCATCACCAGCAAGGATCTGGACATGGAACTCGCGCGGGTGGAAAAGCAGGCGCAAATGAAGCAGAGTCCCATCCCTGAATCACAGTATCCGCAAATCCGGGCGGAACTTTTAGAAACCCTCATCAACCGCGAGCTGTTGTACGAGGAGAGCGTTAAAAACGGATACGCGGTTTCGCCGGCGGAACTTGACAGTGCCGTCGATGGGATCCAGGCACGTTTTGCCGATCGTAAGGGGCTCAAGGAGGCGCTTGCTGCGATGGGCATTACCGAAGCCGATTTCAGAATACAGGTTAAAAAAGGGCTTTGCATTCAGAAACTGCTTCAAAAGGAGGTTTTCGAAAAAATCGAAGTGACAGAGAAAGAAAGCCGCTCTTTTTACGACAACAACCCCAATTTATTCCAAAAGCCCGAGCAGGTTCGCGCGAGCCACATTTTGATCAAGGCAGCCCAGAATGACGACGATGAAAAAAAGGCCGCAGCCAGAAAAAAAATCGAAGAGATCCAACTGAAGATTGACGCCGGAGAAGACTTCGCCCAGTTGGCTCGCACCTATTCCGAGGGCCCCAGCCGGTCCCAGGGCGGAGATCTGGGGTATTTTGACCGCAAAAAAATGGTCAAACCCTTTTCCGATGCAGCCTTCCAGCTTCAACCAGGGCAGGTGAGTCCCATTGTCAAAACGCGCTTCGGATATCACCTCATCAAAGTGGTCGACCGCAAGCCTGAGGCCAAACTGACGTATGAATCGATAAAAAACAGGCTTGAGGAATCTCTTAAAAACAAAAAAATGCAGGCTGCAGCCGCCGAATTCGTCAATCGGCTCAAACAGGGCGCAACCATAGAAAGGATTTCGGGATAGTTAGCTTTTTTCTTGACCTTGAACCTACAAATGTCATAATACTAAATCCAATTCAGATTATAAACAGGCAACGGAATCCCCGAAGATACGACCGGCCGATTCTCAAACGCATGCGTGTCCACGGAACCGGCATGGCCGCCCAACGCTCGGGTCAACAACAACGTTCATCAGAGGAGGTCAGCGCTTTGGCACAAGGAATTGTTAAATGGTTCAATGACAGAAAGGGTTACGGTTTCATCAGCCAGGAGGAAGGCAACGACGTCTTTGTACATTTCTCTTCCATAGAGTCAACCGGGTACAAGACTCTTTCAGAAGGGGATCGGGTCGAGTTTGACATCGAGGAAAGTGATCGGGGGCCTGAAGCCAAGAATGTAAGAAAGCAGTAATTGACAGCGCGTGGAAGTGCCTAACGAGCGCCATGCAAATTCATTTTCAAATGCATGCCCCGTCAGCCTGCCCGGCAGGGATGACGATCAAAAAACAAGACAAAACCGCGTAAGCGTTTGCTGCCCGCCAGCCTGCCGCGGGGGCAGCGGGTGCTGCCGCGGTTCAACCTTCGCGGCTGCTTACCGTATCTTGAGGCGTTGAAGGGCAATATAGCACCGGAGTTGCGCCAAAAGATAGGTGGGCGAGACCGTTCAATCACGAAGGCGAGCATACGTGTTTATCTATTCCCAACCGTGAAATCCAAATGAAGAAGCTTCTGAATGCAGCCATTGTTCTTTTTTTATTCTTCGCGGCACAGGGTGTAAGCGGGCAGGAGTTCAACGCCGTCGTTTTGATGTACCACAAATTCGGCGAAGATCGCTACCCCAGCACCAGTGTCAGCCTGGAACAGTTCCATGCCCATCTGGAATACCTCGCAACCAACGGCTTTCATGTGCTGCCGCTGGAAGAAATCGTAACGGCGTATCGCAACAAAAGCCCGCTGCCGGACAAGTGCATCTCCTTCACCGTGGACGATGCCTACCTGTCCGTATACACACAAGCCTTCCCGCGCATGAAAAAGCGCAATTGGCCGTTCACCGTTTTTGTATCCAGCGATGCGGTGGACAAGGGGTATCGATCCTACATGACCTGGGATCAGATGCGCGAAATGAGAAAAAACGGCGTCTCCTTTGCCAACCACACCGCCAGTCACGACTACCTGGTACGCAGAAAGCAGGGAGAGTCGGCGCAAGCCCATATCGATCGCGTGCGCAACGATATCGAACACTGCCAGAGGCGCCTCCTCGAAGAATTGGGCGACGCCCCCATGTTGTTTGCCTATCCCTACGGCGAATACAACACCGAAATTGCCCGGTTGGTGGAATCCATGGGTTTCACAGCCTTTGGTCAGCACTCGGGCGCCGTGGGTCCCTTCTGCAACCCCGCAACCCTGCCCCGGTTCCCCGTAAACCAGCATTACGGCGATTTGAAAAGCCTGAAAACCAAATTCTACTCCCTTGCCCTGCCGGTGTCGTCCATAGTCCCCTTCGAGCCGGTGACGGCGGAAAGACGTCCTGTGCTGAAAGTTTATCTTGAGGAGACGGATGCGCGCTTGAACGAGCTGGCCTGCTTCGTAAGCGGTCAAGGAAGAACCATGCCCAAATGGATAGAGTCAAACAGACGTTTCTCCATTCAAGCGGCAAAAGACCTTGGCAACGGTAGAAATCGCTATACCTGCACGGCCCCCAATCGGGAACGCAGCCGGTATTACTGGTTCAGCCACCAGTTCGTTATTACCCCCCCGGTAGATTAGCGGGCCCTCGAGAGATGCAATTGAAGGATATTCTCTGGCACCACCGTGGCGGAATGGAATAAGTAATGGAATAAGTGTTGATCGCAGCAGCTTGATTGGATTTATCGGGCAGCTGTATAGTAACGTCAGTGTTCGAAAAAAAATCTTTATCCGGACAGATCCGGGAAAGGCGTCTGAAATTGACCACCACGACATGGAATTACCGCTGCCAGCAAGACAATGACGATGAATACGATGAGGAAAAGCAGCACCTGACATACACCCAGGAACCACCCGAAGATGAGGATGACGACGAGGAAATGGATGAAATGGGATAAAAGCGTGTACCACGCTTTTATGAATCGCCGTATCTAGCGTGCCAGAACTTCCCGGCAACGCACATGGCAGCCATGCTGCCGGCGGCTTCGATGAGTTCGGGAACCGATATCGCGGCATTGAATGCTCCCAGGTGCGGTCCGCTGTTAATGACGATGTCGGCCCGGTCCTTTTCGTAAGTTCCGACCCTCTCCTCAGCTACCCCCCTGTCGATCAAGAACGATCTGAATTCAGCGGTGGTCATCGTCTGCTGGTCGGCCACCCTGACCAGTTCTTCCATGTGGCGGTCAACGCCCATCTCCTCGATCATGCGGTTGGACAACCGTTTCGGATCGAGGGGTACGGCACCCTGGAAACGCCTCCCGACAAACCCTTTATAGTAGTTGCGAAAGAGGCCGGTAATAATTTTCTCCAGCACTGTTTTCTCGAACAACCCCCTCGCATCCACAGGCCTCCCGTCGGCATCCAGCCCCACGAGATTCGTATCCTTGTTCCTGAAATAGCTCCCGGCCACCAGCAGGAGGCTCAAAAAATGCTGGCCTATGGTCAGGTAAAAATGTCCGTTTTTCCCGTCCGACGCCAGCAGGTGTTCGAAATCCCTGACGCCGCTGACGCCGATGTTGGGATAAGCGCAGGAGTGCAACCACCGATCCAGGCGACCGGCACGCACCCATTGGTATGCCCCCCGATCGTCTCGGCGCCCACGTTGTGTCCTGTTGTGAAAAAGGGGAATCAGGGCATCGTGCAGTATTCCCATGGCGGCCATCCTGCCCAGGATCCGGGCATTTCTGAACATCACCTCCCGGAACCTCCGGCTGCCCAGACGTCTGCCGGGGCAGGTTTCGTTGGGATAACCGAAATAAGTGTTGTCCGCCCAGAAACAGATGGCATATCCTTTGGGATGCAGCTCCTGCTCTGTGGGCAAGCGGGATGCAGGCACGCCGTGCAGCCGGAACACGAACGCATTGCCGATTTTGACGGGTTTGGGGATGGCGAACCTGCGTCCAAAGGCACTTTTTCGGAAGTGCAACAGTTCCAGCCAGATGGATTCCCTTTGCAGTGTCGGGGGCGTGTCCCCGGATCGGGCCATTTTGAACACCAGGACGAGGCCGTCCGCCCGCGGGCCAAAAATCAAACTTCTGCCGACGGTATCGAATCCCCGCTCCCTGTTTTGCATGCCTGCCTGACGCAGCGCATCGTCTATGTGTACCGCCGGGAGCCTGTCGGTGGGGGGCACTTCGATGTCGGGCCCTTTTATTTTAAGGGGCAGCGCACCCAGAGCACCGGCTACCGCCCTGTGAACCTCGCCGGACGTGGTCCCCAGCACCTCGATCAGCGTCCCCAAAGCCTCGCGGACGATTTTTCGCTCTCCTGCCCTTACAACGCAGGTGGTCAAGGTTTCCGCGGCTTCACGGTATAAAAAAAATCCCTGGCGCTGATGGTCGTAGGCCCGCTTCAGGAGCAGCTTTTTAATATCGACCGCCACCCGGCTGTCCATCGGTTCGGAATGGGCTTTGAGGCGCTCGTGCAACCGCACCAGCGCCATATACCTGGCGGAAAAATCCGTTGACCTGCCCGCAAAAAGATCGTCCGACGTCATACCCGATTCCATATTTCAGCATAGCATCAACGCCCTGCGATTTGAAAGCTTGAAAAACCGGCGGGGAAGCATTAACGTAGTGCTATCGTTCGTTGCCAATAATATCCCGACGGCAAATCGGCGACCTCCGGTAGAGCCTTAAGGTATTGGGGAGGCATCTTGAAGTGGCCGCTCTGCCCTCGATTCCGATGCTTTTCTATGGGGTGCACATGAAAACCGAAGGTTACTGGGCCGACAATTACGTCGAAAAAAAATGCAATGCGGAACATGCCATTAAAAAGATAAAAGCGGGGCAGCGCGTGTTCATCGGCTCCTCGTGCGGCGAACCCCAACATCTGGTTCAGGCCCTGGGGGAAGCCTCCAACCGCTATACCGACATCGAAATCGTCCGCCTCCTGGCCCTTGAAAGCACCCCCCTGACACTGATTGCCAACAAGTCCAAAAGTCAGAACCTGACCATACGGTCCTTTTACCTGGGGTCGGCCAAGGCGGAGCGGTTGTCGAGAAACCAGCGCTTCATCACCCCCATCAACCTGTCGGCCATACCGCGTCTGTTCCGCAGCCGTTTCCTACCCATCAATGTGGCCCTGATCCAGGTGACGCCGCCGGATGATTTCGGCTGGATGAGCCTGGGGGTATCGGTGGACATCACCCTGGCCGCAGCATTGTCGGCAGACATCGTCATCGCCCAGGTGAATACCAACATGCCGCGCGTGCTGGGCCAGAGCTTCGTCCACGTGAACGACGTGGACTACATCGTCGAGCACGACGAACCCCTGATCAGCATCGACAAGCGTCCGGAAAATGAATCGGCCGAGGAGGTCGGCAGGCTGATCGCGCGGCTGATAGAGGACGGTTCCACGCTCCAGTTCAGCCCGGGAACGACTCCCCAGGCCACCCTTCTGGCGCTGGCCGACAAGAACGACCTGGGGGTGCACACGCACTACCTGACGGATGAAATCATGCACCTGGTTTCACGGGGCGTCATCAACAACCGGAAAAAGGGATTCAACGACGGAAAACTAGTGGCCAGCACCGCCTTGGGGACAAAAAACCTGTTCGAGTTCATCGACAACAACCCCAGTATCGAATTTCATCCGTCGGACTACGTCAATGACCCCTCCGTCATCAGCCGCCACAACAAAATGGTGTCATTCAGCGTGGGCATGGCCATGGACCTTACCGGCCAGGTGGCCGCCGATGCCTTGCCCCACAACAATTTTTCGGGTGTCACCGGCATGCTGGACTTCATCAGGGGCGCCTCGCAGTCCCCGGGCGGCAAATCCTTTATTCTAATGACCGCCACGGCCATGCAGGGGAAAAAAAGCCGCATCGTGCCCATGCTTGACCACACCGCCGTGGTGGTTCCCCGTGGGGACGTGCATTACGTAGCCACCGAATTCGGCGTTGTGAACCTCTTCGGCAAAAGCCTTCAGGAAAGGGCCACGGCCATGATCAGCATCGCCCATCCGGATTTTCGCGATGAATTGTTCCACGAAGCCAAGCAGCAGGGCCTCTTCGGGGCCGAACGGACCCTGGCGGAATCCATATCCGGTATATACCCGCGCCACCTGGAGGAGAATATCCTCATCGACAACCAGACCGTAACCGTCCGACCGTCCAAGCCTGTGGACGAACGCCGCATTCAGGAACACTTTTATACCCTCGAGAAAAACGATATCGTGGCCCGGTTTTTTCACGAAAAAACCGCATTTGTTCACGACGAGGTAGGCAAGGTTTCCCAGGTGGATTACGTCAAGGATCTGACCATCGTGGCCGTCGTCGGGGAATTCGGCTTCGGCAAGGTCATCGGTGTGGGGGAATACCTGCTGGACCCTTCCAATAATATGGCCGAGGTGGCCTTTTCCGTGTCCAAGGAATTCAAACGCAAGGGCCTGGGGAAAATCCTGATGAAAAAACTCTGCCAGGCGGCCCGGGAAAAAGGCATTTCCGGCCTGTTTGCCTACACCTCCCACGAAAACAAGGGAATGATCAATCTTTTCAAGACGCTGCCCTACAAAGTCAAAAAAATATTCGAAGAGGACATGATTCTTTTGAAATGCAGCTTCGATGAACCGTTAACCAGCGACAATGATCAAGCGAGGTAATTTAGAAATGACAAGCTACACCGTCCGTTTCCTTCCCCACGATAAAACCGTCCAGATCCCCGAGGGGGAAATCCTTATTCGTGCAGCCATAGAAGCCGGCGTGCATGTCAATGCCTCCTGCGGTGGCGAAGGGGTATGCGGAAAATGCCGCGTGATTGTAGAAAAGGGGGAAGTGGAAGGCGGTCTCAGTGAACGGCTCAGCGATGACGACCGCCGTAAGGGGTACCGGCTCGCCTGCCAGAGCCGTGTCATGCAGGATATCACCGTACGTATTCCGGTCGAGTCCACGGTGGATGCCAGCGTATTGAACACCCGCAGCACCCCCAGGCAGACCGCCCGCATCCGGCAAATGGATCTCGACGACCTCAAGGAAAAGGGCCTTTTCCTGGCACCGGTGGAAAAGAAATATCTCGAACTTCCCGAGCCTACGGCGGACGACCACCTGCCGGACGTCACCCGGCTGGTCAGTTTTCTGAAGCTGAAGCACGATGAACGCCGCATCAAGGTCAGCCTGCCCGTCATTCGCAAGATGCCTGATTTGTTGCGAAAGGATAATTTCAAAATTACAGCCACCCTGGAACGGCCTGTTCGTGAAATCGGCAAGACCGACATCATCAATGTGCAGCCGGGCGACACCAGCGACCGCAACTACGCCATTGCCGTGGACATCGGTACTACCACCGTCTACGGCCAGCTCATCGACCTCGTAACCGGCGATGTTCTGGCTGAAAACGGGGACTTCAACGCCCAGATCAGCTATGGGGAAGACGTGATCAGCAGGATTGTCTACGCTGAAAAAGAGGGCGGGCTCGAAAAACTGCACCAAATCGTGGTGGGCACGATCAACACAATTATCGGCAAACTTTTTAAAAAGTCGGGTGTGGACAGGGACGACATCTCAGCCATCACCCTGGCCGGCAACACCACCATGACACAGCTTCTGCTGAAAGTGAACCCGCGCTACATCAGGCGTTCCCCCTATGTTCCGGCGGCCACCCTCTACCCTCCGGTAAAGGCCGTCGACCTGGGCATCGAATTGAACGACCATGTGTCCGCCCTGGTTTATCCAGCGGTTTCCAGCTACGTGGGCGGTGACATCGTTGCCGGCGTCATGGGATCGGGCATGTATCTCACGGATAAGCTGACCCTGTTTATGGACATCGGCACCAATGCGGAGATCGTCGTGGGAAACCGGGAATGGTTTGCCTGCGCAGCCTGTTCCGCGGGGCCGGCATTCGAGGGCGGCGGCATCGAATTCGGCATGCGGGCCTCCAAGGGGGCCATAGAAGATTTTTCCATAGATCCGGATACGCTGGAGCCCATGAACATCTGTATTGGCAATGTCCGACCCAAAGGCATATGCGGCTCGGGCCTCATCATCATGGTGGCCACCTTCTTCGAAATGGGAATTATTAACAATCTCGGAAAGTTCGATCGCGATCTGGAAACGCCGCGCATCCGTGAAAAAGACGGTGTATACGAATATGTCCTGGCATGGAAGAATGAAACCCAGATCGACAGGGACATCGTGCTGACGGAAATCGACATCGAGAACCTGATTCGCGCCAAGGGAGCGATTTACAGCGGCTGCCTGACCCTCCTGGAGGAGGTCGGTCTTTCGGTTAAGGATCTGGAGCACATCATTCTGGCGGGAGGATTCGGCAGCTACATCGATCTGGAACGCGCCATGGTGATCGGCCTGCTCCCGGAGATCGACCCCGCAAAAATCACCTATATCGGCAATGGGTCACTGATGGGGGCGAAAATGAGCTCCCTCAGCAACCACATTCGCCGCAATGTCGTCGAAGTGACCAAAAACATGACGAATTTCGAGTTGTCTGAAACCGTGTCCTACATGGACAATTACATCGCCGCCCTCTTCCTGCCCCATACGGACATGGAACAGTTCCCCAAATTGAAGGCACGGATGAAAAAAAATATAAAATTAACAGCCGGTTATAAATCAAAACCGACATCCCTCCCTTAACGTTGATCCGTTTTTTGAGGCGTCAACCTGCAGGCGTTGGAAGGCAGCCGTTATCTATTGACAAAGCCGCATCCCTAATATAGATAATCATATTTGTAGTAATTTGCTGTAAATTGCGTTTGTTGGAATCAATTTAGTCGGAATTGGCAGTATGAAAGCGGTGGTGAAACACGATGCCGCCGGAGAGCAATTGAACAAGGTTTCCAGGCCGATCAGGCCGGAACTTTGCGAACGTTTAATTTCCGAATGCCAAAAAAATTGAAAAAAAATAATCACTAGGAAAGGGGGGTGTAGACTTAGAGTAATTGCTAAAAAATGTCAGTAAAATCAGTTCAACATCGCAAGACCTCAATCATTAACCGGTATTTTGATAAGGAGGTATAAAATTGGGTTTCGAATTCACTAAAGAATCTTATACCGGCGCCGTAAAAGAAATCACACTAGGTGAGGGCGCCAAGGCTGTTACCGTTGGGGGAGAGACCTGCTACCCGTTCTACCAGTTTGAAGGTGACATGCCCCACAAACCGAAAATTGCCATGGAAGTGTGGGATATGGAGCCTGAGGAATGGGCGCCGGCAGCACTTGAACCATTCAAGGATGTCGTGTCGGATCCGGCCGCCTGGGCAAAAAAATGTGTGGACGACTTCGGTGCCGAACTCATCGTTCTGCAGCTCAAGAGCATCGATCCCAACGGGGATGACGCCAGCCCCGCGGATGCGGCCGCCAGGGTCAAGGCCGTGGCCGAAGCCATCGATGTCCCCCTGATCGTCTGGGGTTGTGCCAACCCCCAGAAAGATGAAGACGTGCTCAAAGCGGTTGCCGAAGCCTGCCAGGACTTCAATCTGGCCATCGGCCCGGTGGAAGACACCAATCACAAGGGGATCGGAGCGGCTGCCATGGGCTACGGCCACATCGTGATCTCTTCCTCACCCATCGACGTCAACATCGCCAAACAGGTCAATATTCTGCTCGAGAACCTGGGCATGCCCATGGACCGGGTGATCATCGATCCCACCACCGGCGGATTGGGTTACGGACTCGAATATTCCTATTCGGTCATGGAACGGTTGCGCATGGCCGCCATGGCCCAGGGGGACGACAAGCTGCAATTCCCCATCATCAACAACCTGGCCAATGAGGTCTGGAAGTGCAAGGAGGCCAAACAGGGTGTCGACGAAGCGCCTGAACTGGGAGACCCCGAAAGACGCGGGATTCTCATGGAAGCCGTGGGCGCCGTCTCCTATCTGATGGCGGGCACCGACATCATGATCATGCGCCATCCGGAAGCCATCCGCATGGTCAAGGCCTTTATCGACCTGGTAGTCGATGGCGGCAGTGCCGCCGACGTCACCCCCGTCGCCAAGGCCCTGGACGATGTAGAGATCGACTTTGCCGCCATCTCCCCGAAACCGGATCTTACCATCGAAGAGGAAAAAGAGGCCAAGACCGCTCCGGCCAAGAAGGCCGAGGCCAAACCCAAGGCCGAGAAGAAAGCGCCGGCCCCAAAAGCCGCTCCCAAGCAGGAGGCTCCCGAAAAGGCTGAAGCTAAAAAAGCCGAGCCGAAAATAGAGGAAGCCCCCGCGGTAGACGAAAAAGCCGATGCAGAAGCCAAGGCCAAAGCCGAGGCCGACGCCAAGGCCAAGGCCGAAGCCGATGCCAAAGCCAAGGCCGAGGCCGAGGCCAAGGCCAAGGCCGATGCCGAAGCCAAGGCCAAGGCTGATGCCGAAGCCAAGGCCAAGGCCGAGGCCGATGCCAAGGCCAAAGCCGACGCCGACGCCAAAGCGGCCCGCGAGGCCGAGGAAGATTCCCTCCGTCAAAAACGCGCCGCCGAACGCGAGGCGCTGGAATCCAAACGGGAAAAAGGGGAAGCCAAGGTGGTTTCCCTCACCGCTGCAGCCGCCCAGAAGGATCAAAATGAAAAGATTCTGGAAAAACTCAACTGGGTACACCGTCGGGTGAAGCTGTATTAACGCGCGGCCGTCAAACATTAACGCCAACGTTTTAAAATTAATCAATATGAGGAGGAACCTCTAATGGCAGTAGAAAAAAAGGAAAAAGCCCCGAAATTAGCAGATCCGGTAGCGGCGTCCATCGATGTCGCCAGCCAGGAAATGATTGCTCGCGCCCAGGAACTGGGTGTGGAAACCGTTTTCGACCGGGCCGTCAAAATGAAGCCCTGCAACATCGGCATCCAGGGAATCTGCTGCAAAAATTGCGCCATGGGCCCCTGCCGCCTGCCGCTCCCCAAGGGTGGCATCCAGGGCGAGGATGACCGCAAGGGCCTCTGCGGCGCCACCGCCAACACGATCGCGGCGCGAAACTTCATCCGTATGATCGCCGGCGGTGCTTCGGCCCATTCCGACCACGGCCGCAGCGTCGCGCACGTATTCATGTCGGCCGCCAGGAAAGAGACCGACGCCTACAAGATCAAGGACACCAACAAGCTGCTGCAGATCGCTCCCTATCTGAACGTAGCCACCACCGTGGAGGTGGACGGCGAGACCAGGGACCGCGACATCGACGAAATCGCTCTCGAGGTAGCCGAAGTGGCTCTCAAAGAGTGGGGCAAGCCCGAAGGCGAACTGCTGTACGCCAAAAGAGCACCCGCGGCCCTGTACGAAAAATGGAAAAAAACCGGTGTCGTCCCCCGCAATATCGACCGTGAAATCGTCGAAATCATGCACCGGACCCACATGGGCGTGGACCAGGACTACAAGAACCTGATGAAGCAGGGCACCCGCGCGGCCATCGCCGACGGCTGGGGCGGCTCCATGCTGGCGACCGATCTCCAGGACGTCTTGTTCGGAACCCCCTACCCCCTGCAGTCCGAATCCAACCTGGGTGTCATGAAAGAAGACCATGTCAACCTCGTGGTCCACGGCCATGAACCGGTTCTGTCGGAAATGATCGTGGCGGTATCCCAGAAACCCGAAATCGTCGAATACGCCAAGTCCAAAGGCGCCAAAGGCATCCAGCTCAGCGGTATCTGTTGCACGGCCAACGAGATCCTGCAGCGCCACGGCGTTCCCCCCGCAGGCACCTACCTGCAGCAGGAACTGGCCATCGTCACCGGCGCCTGCGATGCCATGGTGGTGGACATCCAGTGCATCTTTCAGAACCTGGCCAACGTGGCCAAGTGCTTCCACACCAAGCTGATCACCACCCACCCCATCGCCAAGATGGAGCAGGACAATGTGATTCATATCGAGTTCGACGAGCACTACGCCCTGGAAGATGCGGAGAAGATTATACGCATGGCCATCGACAACTTCGAGAACAGGGGCGCGGAGGTCATGATTCCAAGGCACAAAACCACGCAGGTAGCCGGTTTTGGCGTGGAATCGATTCAGTATCACCTGGGCGGCACGTTCCGAGGCGACTACTACACGCTCAACGACAACATCATCAACGGCCGTATCCGCGGCATTGCCGGCGTGGTCGGCTGCAACAATGCCCGGGCCCGGCACAATGAAGCCCACATAACCGTGGTCAAGGAGCTCATCAAAAACGATGTGATCGTGCTCACCACCGGATGCAACGGCATCGCCTGCGGCATGGCAGGGCTGCTGACACCGGAATCCGCGGCGGTCTACTGCGGACCGGGCCTGGCGGAAGTGTGTGAAACCGTCGGTATTCCACCGGTTCTCAGCCTGGGATCCTGCGTCGACAACAGCCGTATCCTGCTGGCGGCCACCGAAGTGGTCAAGGCCGGCGGATTGGGCAACGACATTTGTGACCTGCCGGCGGCGGGCAGCGCCCCGGAATGGATGAGCGAGAAGGCCATCAGCATCGGTCACTATTTTGTCGCCTCCGGCGTCTACACCGTTTTCGGGCTGCATCTACCCACGTCCGGGGCACCGGTTTTTCATGATTACATCTCCAAAGAAATGGAAAAGCTCTATGGAGGCAAATGGGATCTGGAAGCCGATCCGATCAAGCATGCACAACTGATGATCGCCCATATCGACAAAAAACGGAAAGAACTGGGCATTGACAAGGCCAGAGAGAGGGTCCTCATGGACATGGCGGACCGCCAGGCCCTCGAGGCTTAAGGTCTGAACAGACTTGCCATGACGGAATTCTTAAACCTTAACACTAAATCCTCAGCGAAGGAGGACACATATGTCTAAGTTAGTCGCATTTGCCGCCATACAGGGTGGCTACAAAGTCGTATCAGCCGCCGAAGGCGCTTTCCACAATGCCCTGGAGTCTTACAATGCAGACACCAAGATCGAGTTCCCCAATACCGGTTACTATCTCCCGGTGATCTACTCCCTCACGGGCATGAAGGTGGAAAAACTGGAAGACCTGAAAAAACCACTGGATTTTGCACGCGGCCTGTTGCCGCCGCACGTCAAGGGCAAAAACCATCTGCCCTATCTGGGGCCCCTGCTGGACGCCGGTATGGCCGCCATCTTTGCCTATGAAATCATCGAAGCCATCCGCATCATGAAAGACCCCGACTTCTACCTGCCGGGGGAGGATCCCGACATCGAAGCCGGCAAAATCTGGCTGGGGCCGGCGGACGACGTCATCCTCAGAAAGAGGGGCGTCGAGTTCGTGGACGGCAGCGCCCCCGGTTTTGCCGCCGTCGTCGGCGCCTGCCCGGATCCGGAAACCGCCAAGATGATCGTGGAGGACTACCAGAAGAAAAACCTCTACATCTTCTGTGCCGCCAACCACAACGGAACGTCGGTCATTCAGCAGCTGCTGGAAGCCGGTGTCCAGGTGGGCTGGAGCACCCGCATCGTGCCCTTCGGCCCGGATATCTCCTCGGCGGTGTTCGCCCTCGGGTTCGCCAACCGCGCCGCCATGGCCTTCGGCGGCATTCAGCCGGGCGACTACAAGAAAATTCTGCATTACAACAAGGACCGCGTATTCGCCTTTGTCAATGCCTTCGGCGACATCGGCACCGAATGGGGCGTCGCCGCGGCCGGTTGCGTCAACTGGGGCTTCCCAACGCTGGCCGACACCGACATCCCGGAAATCCTGCCCACGGGTATCTGTACCTACGAGCACGTGGTGGCCAACGTTCCCCACGATGAAATCTGCCAGAGATCCGTTGAAGTTAGGGGCCTCAAGGTCACGGTCTCCGAAATCGACATCCCGATGTCATTCGGCCCGGCCTTCGAAGGTGAGCGTGTCCGCGGCGCCGACCTGCACTGTCAGATGGGCGGCGGCAAGACCCAGGCCACGGAGCTGGTCAAGATGGCCGACATGAAAGAGATCGAAGACGGCAAGGTCGTGATCGAGGGACCCGACGTCAGCGATCTGAAAGAAGGCGAGACCCTGCCTCTCGGGATCTTCATTCAGGTGGCCGGCCGTGAAATGCAGGTCGATTTCGAGCCTATCCTGGAGCGTCAGATCCACCATCTGATCAACTACATCCAGGGCATCATGCACATCGGCCAGCGCGACATCGCCTGGATTCGCGTGAGCAAGGCCGCCATGGAAAAGGAGTTCTCCCTCAAGCACATCGGCGTGGTCCTGCATGCCAAATTCCACCAGGAGTTCGGCAAAATCCTGGACAAGGTCCAGGTGACCCTCTACACCGACAAGAAAAAGGTGGATGAGCTGACCAAGACCGCCCGCGCCGAATACAAGACCCGTGACGAACGCGTCGAGAACATGACCGACGAGGATGTGGAAACCTATTACTCCTGCACCCTCTGCCAGTCCTTTGCGCCCACCCACGTGTGTACGGTCAGCCCGGAAAGAACCGGCCTGTGCGGCGCCTACAACTGGATGGACTGCAAGGCCTCCTTTGAAATCAACCCCACCGGCCCCAACCAACCCATCGAAAAAGGTGAGGTCCTCGACCCGGTGCTGGGGCAGTTTAAGGGCGTCAACGAGTTCGTTAAAAGTGCCTCCCGCGGGGCCATCGATCACTACAATTTCTACTCGATGGTAATTGACCCCATGACCACCTGCGGCTGCTGCGAGTGCATTGCAGCCATGCTGCCGTCCTGCAACGGCGTCATGACTGTCAACCGGGACTACACCGGGGAAACCCCCTGCGGCATGAAGTTCACCACACTGGCCGGGGTGATGGGCGGCGGGGCTTCTTCGCCGGGCTTCGTGGGCCACTCCAAATTCAACATCACCCAGCGTAAGTTCATCAAGGGTGACGGCGGCCTGCTGCGCATGGTTTGGATGCCCAAAATGCTCAAGGAAGAAATCAAAGAGCGCATCGACAAGATGGCCGCAGAGCTGGGTGAACCGGACCTGTACGACAAGATCGCCGATGAAACCGTGGGTATCACCGAAGAAGAGATATTGCCGTGGCTCGAAGAAAAGGGCCACCCGGCACTCTCCATGGATCCTCTGATCGGCTAAGAGTGGTCTGGAAAGAAAGGACCCACCTATACATAGACTTGGAGAAATATTACCTGGAGGGGCCGCCGGTCGAACGGCTGCCCCTCCGGCGGGCTCTTTTTTGAATAGCTGAAAACACATAAGGAGACAAAAATGGCATTAACCGGTATTCAAATTTTCAAACTCCTGCCAAAAACCAACTGCAAGGAATGCGGTGTGCCCACGTGCCTTGCTTTTGCCATGAACCTGGCTTCGGGCAAGGCGGAGCTGGACAGTTGTCCGTACGTTTCGGACGAGGCCAAGGAGCAACTGGCCGAAGCCTCGGCACCGCCGATTCGTCCGGTAAAAATCGGTAAAGGCGTCAGAGCCTTTACCACCGGCGGTGAGACCGTTCAGTACCGTCATGAAAAAACCTTTTTCAACCCAACCGCCCTGGCGGCCATGGTCGCATCTGACATTGCGGACGCCGACCTGGAAGCCAAACTCAATGTCTGGAACGCCTTCCAGTTTGAACGGGTCGGCCTCAACTTGAGGCCCGAACTCGTCGCCCTGAAAGACGCCAACGGCGATGCCGGCGCCTTCGCGGCCAAAGCCAAAACCATCGCGGAAACATCCGAATTCAACCTGGTGCTGATGTCCGACAGCCTCGATGCCATGAAGGCCGCCGTCGAAGCCGCCGGGTTCAAGCGCCCCCTGATCTATGCCGCCACCGAGGCCAATGTCGATGATTTCGGCGCCCTGGCCAAGGATAACGATCTGCCGCTGGCGGTCAAAGCCGATTCGGTCGAAGCTCTGGTGCCATTGACGGAAAAACTGACGGAAATGGGCCTCAAGGATCTGGTGCTCGACCCCGGTTCCCGCGATGTCAAGCAGGCCCTGGAAGACCAGATCGCCATCCGGCGGGCCTCCCTCAAAAACGGCAACCGCGCCGTGGGATTCCCGACCATCACCTTCCCGTGCGAAATGGCGTCCAATCTGGAGATGGAAACCCTTCTGGCTGGCATGTTCATCGCCAAATACGGCGGCATAGTGGCCCTGTCCGATTTCACGGGGGAAAGTCTGTTCCCGCTACTGCTTGAACGCCTGAACATCTTCACCGACCCGCAGCGGCCCATGACCGTCACCGAAGGCATTTACGAAATCAACAACCCGGACGAAAACTCGCCCGTCCTGGTCACCACCAACTTCGCCCTGACGTACTTCATCGTCAGCGGCGAAATCGAAGGCAGCCGCGTTCCGGCTTACCTGTTGATCAAGGACGCCGAGGGTCTTTCCGTCATGACCGCCTGGGCGGCCGGTAAATTCGCCGGTGACGACGTGGGCATGTTCGTCAAGAAAAGCGGCATCATGGACAAGGTCAAGCATACCGAGCTTGTCATCCCCGGTTATGCAGCGGCCATCGCCGGCGATGTCGAGGAAGAGCTTCCCGGCTGGACTATTACCGTCGGTCCCAGGGAGGCGGCGCATATTTCGGGATTTCTGAAATCCAAATAAGGATTTTCGCAATCCAACCCGGGCTGAACGATATATAGGTTTAACTGTGTCGACCATTCAGCCAAGGATCAAATTGTTTTGACGTCTAAAGAACGGGGGGTATCTGGATTGCCCCCCGATCCCTGGATTTAACCCGTCAATTAAGCGTAGGGAGGTTATATGTTACTCATCGGCGAAAGTTTAAACGTAATTTCCAAGAAGATCGGCCGCGCATTCAAGGAACGCGACCCCAAGCCGATCCAGGAGGAAGCCCTTTTTCAAAAGGAAAAAGGCATGGACTACATCGACATCAATCTCGGGCCGGCCAAGAAAGACGGCCCCGAACTGATGCCCTGGGTGGTGGAAACCGTTCAGGAAGTCGTGGATGATGTCCCGCTGGTCCTGGACACCTCCAACATCGATGCCATCGCAGCGGCACTCAAGGTTTGCAAGCTGCCGCCCATCATCAACTCCATCATGGTCCGGCCCGAGCGCTATGAAAAAATGGTGCCTCTGACGGCGGAACACGGTGCAGATTTCATCGCCCTGATGTGGGGGCCCGACGGCCTGCCGCGTGATGAAAACGAACGCGCCGCCCTGTGTGTGGAACTGCTCTATTTTGCCAACGAGGCCGGTATTCCCAATGAAAAGATCTGGGTTGACGGTATTGTCACCCCGGTCAACATCCAGCAGCCCCAGGCCATCAGCCTGATGGAGTTCCAGGGAATGATCCAGGACATCGCCCCGGGCGCCAGGAGTACCTGCGGCCTCTCCAACATCTCCAACGGTCCTCCGGACCATCTGCGGCCCATCCTCAATCAGACCTACATGGTTATGCTGCAGAAATACGGTATGGAGTCGGTCATCGCCGATCCCAGGGACGACCAGCTCATCGACATCGCCAAGGGCAATCGTCAGGACATCGTCGACCTGATTTACGGTATTATGGACGGTGAAGCCCCCGACATTGACAGCCTTTCCAAGGAACTGCAGGACTATGCCAAGACCACCAACGTCATCCTCGGCAAAACCCTCTACTCCGATTCATGGCTGGAGATCTAATCCGGTTTCGACTTGAAGCTACGAACTGAAAAAGCCCTTCCGAAAACCGGAAGGGCTTTTTCAGTTCGGTACTACCTACCAAAAAAGGGGTTCACTTGCCGGTCAACGCCCACTCCTTACTATTGTAGATAGGTCCATTTTATTTTTTCTTTCCACAAAATCAGTCCTCCACCTCTCCTGCCCCGCCACCGCTTTCCGGCTCCCCCCGCGGATCCAAGTGGCTGGCCACAGGCGACGTCCTGTGAAGGGGCACAAAGGCCACCTGATTTTCCACATTACTGGGCAGCTTATAGCGGACGAGCCAGGCGCTCACACCCAGCACCCCGCCGCAGCAAGCCGTAAAATAGTAAAGTCCCCAGGGGCCGAAGGCGGCAATCGCCCAGGAAGCCAGCAGGGGACCGAAGCAGGCCCCCACACCGAAAAAGAGAATCAGGGCGGCACTGGCCGGAACGATCTCCTCCTTTTCGAGATTGTCCTGAGCCCTTGCAACCGACACCGGATAAACCGTGAATGCGACGCCGAAACCAACCGTCAGCGGCATCAGAACGCCCATACCGCCGCCGCCCAATTGGGCAAGGGCCAGACTCACCAAGGCGATCGCAAATCCGAGTCCGGACAAAATCATGAGACGATCGATACGGTCCGACAAGAACCCAACCGGAAATTGAAACATCAGGCCGGCCCAAACCGTCACGCCCATGAACAGGGACACCTGAGAAATCTGCAGCCCGATGTCCAAGCCGAAGACCGGGCCCATGGAATAAAAGGCGCTGTTGATCAGCCCGGCGAGAAAACTTCCCGCCATGCCGACAGGGGCCAGGCGAAACAGCTTGATCAGGTTGTACGTGGGGACTTTGAGGGGTTCGGGGTTTACGGCGCGTGTCATGCAGATCGGCACGAGGCACACAGCCGACAGGATGGCCGCAATCATGAAAAGGGTCGGGCCCTGCACATCACCGGCGTTCAGCATAAGCTGGCCGCTGCCGGTGCCCAGGTAGACCAGCGTCATGTAGACAGACAACAGCCTCCCGCGAAAAACAGGCTCCACCTTTTCATTCAGCCAGCTTTCGAGGACCATGTAAACACCCGTGACGCACAGCCCGTTGCAGATTCGTAAAAAAGCCCAGAGCCAGGCCGACACATACAAGCCGTGCAACAGCGATATGGCGGTAATACTGGCGGCAAAAGCGGCAAAGGATCTTATGTGTCCCACCCGATGAACGACCCGCTGGGAAAAGAAGATCCCCAGGACAATCCCCAGGTAATTGCAGGAGAGAACCAGGCCGATGACCTGGTCACTGGTGCCGGCGAGCCGCAGGTTGATGCTCAACAGACTGTTCATCAATCCACCGGCCATACAGAGGAAAATTGTGGCTGCCAGCAGTGCCAGGAATGACCTGATGATGACGATCATCAGAATTGCCCCCCGCCAAAAAATGTGTCCCCAGTCTATATTTCCATACGTGTGGGTAGAGATTTCCCGTTACCAGATTGCGCTTTTGAAATAAATAGATTTATGAAGCATCGACCCATTATTTTTGCATTTTCTGGCCACCCTGTTTTTTATCTTGACATCCATGCAATTATAAGTGTATCTTTCTCCATCAGTTGATGGAAACATTTAATGGGACAATATTGCTGGAACAGGGGATGTAACCGTGCCCTCACCGCTTGAAAAAGCCCGTCAGGATCCCGGCTCCATGAAAGCCCGCATCCTGGCCTCCGCCAGGAAATTGTTCGGGGAATACGGATACAACCGTACGACCACGCGCATGATTGCCGCGGACGTGGGCATCGATATTTCCACCCTTTACTATCACTGGGGGGAAAAGCTGGATCTTTACGAAGCCCTCATCACCGATCTCAACGACGAAATCCTGGGTAAATTCGAAGAGGTCGAGAAGCAGGCCCGGGGCAAATCCCTTTCAGAACGCCTGGAAATATCTATCGATCTTCTCACGGCCTACCTGTTCAAACACCCGGAAGTGTCCAACCTGATTCTTTTCGGCTATTTCAACAAAACCGAGCCGGGAAGCGTTCCCGACATAAAAATAAAAATCGACGACTACACATCGGGCATCGCCGTTGCCATGGACCTTGCGAAAGACAAAGCCCATGTGGCTGTTCAGGACAAGGCCCGCATCCTGGCCGTCTGGAACTGCGTGCTCAACTTCATTTCAGGCGAAAATTTTTTCAGGCCCATCTTGAAAGTGGACCGCGAAGGCTACCGGTCGGTGGTCCGGGAAACAGTCAAATTCATGATGGTGCCGGCGTTCACAAAATAAATTTTCATGGATGGCTGAAAAAGCCATTCATGCAGTTAACAGTAGTTTCCGTACAAACTGATCATCATCGTTCCTTTTAATCAAGAAAATTTATTTCCAAAGGAGGAATCCCATGGCGTTGAATCTTGATGCTGTCGGAAAAAAAATCGGCCCTGTTTCCAAAGACTACACCTGGAAGGACGCCGTGTTGTACGCCTTAGGCGTCGGTGCCGGTTTTTCCGATCTGGAGTACTGCTACGAAAAGGACCTGAAGGTTGTCCCCAGCTTTGCCATCACCACAATTTATGATGTCATGCCCGAGGCCGTCTCGCTGACCAATGTCAACCTGGCCGGCATCCTGCACGGTGAACAGGAGATCGTCTTTCACAACCCCATACCGCCTGATGGCACCATGATCTCGGAAGGAAAGATCCTCAACTACTACGACAAAGGCAAAGACAAAGGTGCCCTGGTGGTTGCCGAGGCCGAGACAAAACACTCCAACGGCCAGAAGCTGTTCACCTCCAGCATGACCATCTTCTCACGCCTCGACGGCGGCTTTGGCGGCGAGAACCGGCCCCGGGAAAAATTCGAATTTCCGGACAGAGAGCCGGATTTCAGTGTCAATGCGTCCCCGTCCGAAAATCAGCCCCTCCTCTACCGGCTCTCCGGGGATGTCTTCCAGCTTCACGTGGATCCGGAATTTGCCAAAATGGCCGGCTTCGAAAAACCCATCATGCACGGGTTGTGCACCCATGGATATGCCTGCCGGGCATTGATCCAGAGCCTCATTCCCGGGGAACCCGAAAAAGCCCGGCGTATGTGCTGCCGCTTCTCGAGACCCCTCTATCCGGGCATGCCGCTTGCCATACAAATCTGGAAAACCGAAGAGGGCAAAGCCGTCTGGCGCGTCCAGAATATAGAGACCCAGGAGATCGTTATCGACAACGGTATTTTCGAATACGGTGACATCCCCCGGGACGAGATCCGCTTTGACGGCCGTGTTGCCGTGGTGACCGGTGCCGGTGCGGGGTTGGGACGCGTGTATGCCCTGGAATTGGCCAAACGGGGTGCCAAGGTTGTGGTCAACGACCTGGGTGGCGCAAGGGATGGCGCGGGGGAAGGCTCCTCCAGCCCGGCCGACAAGGTTGTGGAGGAGATCAAGACCGCCGGTGGAGAGGCCGTAGCCAACTATGACAACGTGGCCACGGCGGAAGGCGGTGAAAACATCGTCAAAACCGCCCTGGATGCCTTCGGCACCGTCGACATCCTGATCAACAACGCCGGCATCCTGAGGGACAAGAGTTTCCTCAAGATGGATCCCGAAAATTGGCAAGCCGTATTGAACGTACACCTCAACGGCGCCTACAACGTCACCCGTCCGGCGTTTGCCGTCATGAAGGAAAAGGGCTACGGACGCATCCTCATGACCACCTCGGCCGCCGGCCTCTACGGCAATTTCGGTCAGACCAACTACACGGCCGCCAAAATGGGCCTCATCGGCCTGATGAACACCCTAAAAATCGAAGGCCAGAAATACGGCATCCATGTCAACACCATCGCCCCGGTAGCCGCCTCCCGGCTGACCGAAGACGTGCTGCCGCCTGATTTTTTCGAAAAATTGAAACCGGAATTCGTGGCGCCCATTGCCCTGTATCTCTGTTCCGAGGCGTGTGATGAAACCGGCGGTATCTACAATGCCGGCATGGGCTGTTACAACCGGGCGGCCATCGTTACCGGCCCCGGTGTGGTCGTCGGCGACGGCCAGGCCGTCCCCACCCCGGAAGAGCTTGTGGCCCAGTGGGATAAGGCCAAGAGCCTCGAGGGAGCCAAAACCTATTTTCAGCTGAACGAACAGATCGGCGACCTCATCGGCGCCCTGGCGAAACCCGCCGACGACGCCGGCGTCGCAGTGCCGGCCGAGGTCTCCGTCGCCGACATTTTCAAAGGCCTGCCCGATGCCTTCGTGCCCGAAGCGGCCGGCGGCGTGGAAGTCGTCTTCCAGTTCACCATCACGGGAGACGACGGCGGCGAATGGTACTGTGACATCAAGGACGGTGCCTGCACCATCAAATCCGGCAAGCATGCCAAACCGGTCTGCACCCTGGAAATGGGAGACAAGGATTTCGTTGCCCTGATGACCGCCAAGCTGCCGGCCATGCAGGCCTACACCTCCGGCAAGCTGAAAATCGGGGGTGACATCATGAAATCCCAGCTCATCGAAAAACTCTTCAAAATGTAATTTTTGCCAAGAAGAAATTACTTGACGCGGCTTCCGTCTTCGCTCTGCAAGCTACGCCGGACAAGACACCGAACCAAGCCGCCGCTATAAAACAATACATTTTCCAAACACTTTTTTCTAATACTGATGGCAACAATTTTTCGACCACAGCGACATGCGGCAAACACACGAAACAATCTTTGTGACCTTTGTGCCTTTGTGGTTCGAACGTATACAGAATAAGGAGGAATCACACGATGATTGGAATTACTTCATACGGCGCATACATCCCCCGCCTGAGACTGGACAGGATGTCCATTTTTCAATCCATGGGCTGGTTCGCACCGGCCATCATGATGGTTGCACAAGGGGAGCGCTCCATGTGCAACTGGGACGAAGACACGATCACCATGGCCGTGGCCGCATCGAGAGACTGCCTGAAGGGCGTCGACAAATCCGCCATAGACGGCCTCTACCTGGCGTCGACCACCCTGCCCTTTGCCGACCGGCAGAACGCCGGCATCGTCTCCGCGGCCCTGAATCTGGGGAGCCGGCTCATCACCTCGGACTTCTCCGCCTCGCAAAAGGCCGGCAGCACGGCGCTGATCACGGCCCTGGAATCGGTCAAGAGCGGCGAGCGCAAGAACGTGCTGGTAACGGCTTCCGACAGGCGCGAAACCAAGACCGCCTATTTCTACGAGATGTGGTTCGGCGATGGCGCCGGAGCCTTCACGGTGGGCGCCGAAAACGTCATTGCCGAATACAAGGGGTCCTTTTCCGTGTCCCACGACTTCGTGGACCACTACCGCGGCGCGCGGAAGGCCGTCGACTACATGTGGGAGGAACGCTGGACCAGGGATGCCGGTTATGCCCTCATCATCCCCGAAGCGGTCAACGGACTGCTGGAAAAACTCGCTATGTCCATGGACGACGTGGACAAACTGGTCTACCCGTGCTTTTTCAAGGGCGACCACAAGAAGATTGCCGCCAAACTGGGAGCGGCCGATAAGCTAGTGGACAACCTGCACGACGTGTGCGGCGAGTGCGGTGTGGCCCACCCCTTCCTGATGATGATGTCGGCCCTGGAAACCGCCAAGCCCGGCGACAATATCCTCATGGCCGGTTTCGGCCAGGGCTGCAACGCCATGCTTTTCACCGCGACCGACAACATTGCCGCGCTGCCTCCCCGCAACGGGTTCCAGGGAACGCTGGCCAACAAGAAAACCGTTTCCAACTACGAAAAATGGCTGAAATTCAGGGATCTGATCCAGACCGAGATGGGCATTCGCGCCGAAGCCCCCACCCAGACCGCTACCACCGTTTTGTGGCGCAAGAACAAGATGATCCTGGGACTGGTGGGCGGAAAATGCCGTGAATGCGGCACGCTGCAATTCCCCAAACATGACATCTGTGTCAACCCCACGTGCGGGGCCGTCCACAGCCAGGATGATCATGAATTCGCCGATGAACCGGCCGTGGTTAAAACCTTCACCGGCGACATGCTGTCCGTTTCCGTGGACCCGCCGGCCATCTACGGCATGGTGCAGTTCGAGAACGGCGGCCGGCTGATGGCCGACTTCACCGATTGTGAACTCGACGACATGAAGGTGGGCCTGCCCGTCAAGATGGAGTTCAAACGCAAGGGGGTGGACGTCGAACGAGGGTTCACCAACTATTTCTGGAAAGCGGTCCCCGTACCCGGGGCTGCCGCCGCTGCCGACCGGATAACTTTCGACGGCCGCGTCGCCGTCATTACCGGCGCCGGTGCCGGCCTGGGCCGGGTGTACGCCCTGGAGCTGGCCAAGCGCGGTGCCAAAATCGTCGTTAACGACCTGGGCGGCGCCCGGGACGGCTCGGGAGAAGGCTCTGCCAGTCCGGCCGACAATGTCGTGGCCGAAATCAGGGAACTGGGCGGAGAAGCCGTTGCCAACTACGACAATGTCGCCACCCCCGAAGGCGGCGAGGCCATCATCCGGTCCGCCGTGGACGCCTTCGGCGGCGTGGACATCGTGATCAACAACGCCGGCATCCTGAGGGACAAGAGCTTCCTAAAGATGGACCCCGAAAACTGGGCCACCGTCCTCGCGGTTCACCTGAACGGTGCCTATCACGTCACCCGGCCGGCCATGCAGATCATGAAGGAAAAGGGCTATGGCCGCATCGTCATGACCACCTCGGCCGCCGGACTCTACGGCAACTTCGGCCAGACCAACTACTCGGCGGCCAAGATGGGCCTGGTCGGCCTGATGAACACCATCAAGCTGGAGGGCGCCAAATACAACATCAAGGTCAACACCATTGCACCCATCGCGGCTTCCAGGCTCACGGAGGACGTCATGCCGCCGGACCTTTTCGAAAAATCCAAACCCGAATTCGTGGCCCCCATGGTTATCCGCCTGGCCAGCGAGGCCTGTGAGGAGACGGGTGCCATTTTCAACGTCGGTATGGGCTACTTCAACCGGGCCGCCGTACACACCGGTCCGGGCGTGCAGCTGGGAGACCAGGACAACATCCCCACCCCGGAAGACATACGGGACAACTGGGAGGCGATCAACTCGCTCAAAGGCGCCAGGGAGATGGCGGATGCCAATGACGCCATCTTCGCTCTTATCGCTCCGCCCAAGGAAGAAGCGGCCGCAGAAGATGCCGCTGCTGCCGGCGACCTGGACGTCAAGACCTTCTTCGAAGAGAAGATGCCGGCAACCTTCAAAGCCGATGCCGCCGATGGCGTGGACGTGGTCTTTCAGTTCATCATTTCCGGAAGCGGGGGGGGCGATTGGCACTGTGTGGTCAAGGACAACACCTGCACCATTCAGGCCGGGAAGCACGGAGCTCCCACGTGTACGCTCAAAATGGGCGACGGCGATTTCCTGAGCATGATGACCGGTAAACTGCCTGCCATGCAGGCCTTCACGTCCGGGAAGCTGCAGATCGAAGGTGATATTATGAAGTCACAGCTGATTGAAAAGCTGTTCACCATATAAAATTTGCGGAGCAAATTTTATGGAACACGGCTTCCGTCTTCGCTCTTCGAGCTACGCCGAGACAAGTCGCCGCTATAAAGATTCTATCGGGAATTTATATGAAATCGCATTTTAAAACGACGACATCACGAAGGCAAAGAGGCTGCTTAACATTGTGCTCTTTGTGTCTTTGTGGTTCCGTTTAATCCTGATTTAGAAGGAGGCATATAATGGCCACTGGAATTAAAGATAAAGTAGCAATTATCGGTATGGGATGCACCCGCTTTGGGGAACGCTGGGATGTCGGATCCGAGGAACTCATGGTGGAGGCCTTTCAGGAGTGCCTGGAGGATGCCGGTATAGAAAAAAACGACATCGAGGCGGCCTGGTTCGGCTGCTGCCTGGACGAAGTCAACGTGGGCAAAAGCGCCCTGCCCCTTTCACTGACCCTGCGGTTGCCCTTGATTCCCGTCACCCGGGTGGAAAACTTCTGTGCCACCGGCACCGAGGCTTTCAGGGGGGCTGTTTACGCGGTCGCATCCGGCGCCTACGATATCTGCCTCGCCCTGGGCGCCGAGAAACTCAAGGACACGGGCTACGGGGGGCTGCCCAGCTTTACCGGGTCCAACGCGGGCACATTGACCTGGCAGTGGTTCCCCAACCTGACCGCGCCGGGCTCCTTCGCCCAGCTGGCCAGCGCCTACGCCGCCAAGTACAGGGTTCCGGATCAGGACCTCAAACGGGCCATGGCCCACGTGTCGGCCAAGAGCCACGCCAACGGCGCCCTCAATCCCAAGGCCCATTTGAGAAAAAAGGTGACCGAAGATCAGGTAATGGCGGCCCCCATCATCGCCCATCCCCTGGGGCTCTTCGACTGCTGCGGGGTGAGCGACGGTGCGGCCTGTGCCATCGTGACCACGCCTGAAATAGCCCAAAAGATGGGCAAAAAGGATTTCGTTAGCGTAAAGGCCCTGCAGCTGGCATTGAGCAGCGGCGAAGAAATGGGGTACAACGAGTGGGACGGCGACCACTTCATGACCACCAGCAAGTGCAGCCGGATGGCTTACAAGGAAGCCGGCATCGACAACCCGCGCGAGGAGATCAGCATGATGGAGGTTCACGACTGCTTCTCCATCACCGAACTGGTGACCTATGAAGACCTGCACATTTCCGAAAGGGGCCGGGCGGTCAAGGACATCATGGACGGGTTTTACGACCGGGACGGCCAGGTTCCCTGCCAGGTGGACGGCGGCCTCAAGTGTTTCGGCCACCCCATCGGGGCATCCGGCCTGCGCATGCTTTACGAAATGTACCTGCAGCTGCACGGCCGGGCCGGCGACCGACAGATCGACAATCCGACCTACGGCCTGACGCACAACCTGGGCGGATTCCCGGCCATGAACGTGTGCAGCATATCCATCATCGGCAAATACAATTGATACAAAGACCGGTATCAATTGCATTTGTGAACGCGACTGCGCCGCTAATAAACTAGGATTCGAGGGTTAAAGGGCTCGAGTGAATTAAATGATTTGCTAATTAAATAGGTTTCACTCGGCCCCTGGATCCCTCGAACCCTTTCGAAAAACCAAACACCAAATAAAAACCATGCAAATACTGAACTTCACGCCTGAACACGACGCCTTCCGGAAACGGCTGCGGGAATTTATCGCCCAAGAAATCACGCCCAACGTCGAGCAGTGGGAAAAGGACGGAATCGAGCCCAAGGAGATCTGGCGCAAGATGGGCCGGGGGGGATTTCTCTGCACGGACGTAAAAGAGGCCTACGGGGGCATTGGCGGGGACTTTCTCTACTCCGTCATCGTCACCGAAGAGATCTCCTACACCTTCCACACGGGTCTGGCCGCGGCGCTTCACTCGGATGTCGTGGTGCCCTACATCAGCTCTTTCGGTACGGAAGCGCAGAAACAACAATACCTGCCGGGATGCGTGAGTGGAGATATTGTCACTGCGATCGCCATGACCGAACCCGGGGCCGGCAGCGATCTGGCCGGCCTGGCCACCACCGCCGAAGAGGAGGGCGGCGAGGTCGTCATCAACGGTTCCAAAACCTTTATTTCCAACGGTATCAATGCCGACCTCGTGATTGTGGCCGCCAGGGATCCGGCCGTGGAAAACCCCTACCAGGCGCTGTCGCTTTACATCGTCGAAAACGGTACGCCCGGCTTCGAACGCGGCCGGCATCTGGACAAAATGGGCTGGCGCAGCCAGGACACGGCGGAGCTGTTTTTTTCCAAGTGCAGAATCCCCGTGACAAACCGCCTCGGTGAAAAAGGGCAGGGTTTCCTCATGCTCATGCAGAAACTCCAGCAGGAAAGGCTGGTGACCGCCGTGGGGGCTGTCACGGCGGCCGAACGCATCGTGGAGTGGATCACCCGCTTCTGCAAGGAGACCCAGGTGTCCGGTAAACCGATCTCCAAGTCGCAGGCCGCCCAGTTCGCGCTGGTCGAAATGGCTGCCGATGTCAAACTGGGCAGAACTTTTATGGAGAAGCTGGTGGCCGACCACATGGAAGGAAGCGACATCATCATCGAGACCTCCATGGCTAAATTCTGGACGACGGAGATGGTCAGAAGGGTCGCCGACCGCGCCATGGACCTGCTGGGCAACGAGGCCACCGTGGAAAAGTACCCCGTGACCCGCGCCTGGCGCGATGTCCGCGTAATGTCTATCTTTGCCGGAACCAACGAGGTGATGCGGGGGATCGCCGCCAAGTTCATGGGACTCTGAATGCCCGGCGTTTTACGTTTTACGTGTTAGGTTTTAGATGGCAGCGTGGCTTATGTCACTCGACAAAAAAATCATTCCACCAACAATTCCCCGAAACGTAAAACATAAAACCTAAAACGGCTTGTCATTGATATGGTAAATCAATCATTAAAACATAACTGAACCCTGCCATATTTTTAAACAAAGAGGAAGGAATCAATGGACTACGACGTCATTGTCATCGGAGCGGGAAACGGGGGCCTGACCGCGTCAGCAACCCTGGCTCGCAAGGGGCGGAAGGTGCTGCTGCTGGAACGGCACAACATCCCCGGAGGATGCGCCACCAGCTTCTGCCGGGGGCGTTTCGAATTCGAGATCGCCCTGCACCAGCTCAGCGGATTGGGGACTCCTGAAAAGCCCGGCCCGCTGCGCATGACCCTGGACGGTCTCGGCATTATGGATGACCTCACGTTCGTCGAAATCTCGGATCTGTACAGTGTCTGCATGCCGGACGGTTTTCATGCCGCTCTCAAGCCCGACAAAGGCCAGGTCGTAAGCGAACTCAAGGCGAAATTCCCCCACGAAAAAGAAGGCATCGACGGTTTTTTCGATCTCGTGTACAAGTACGCCGGCGATATGATCGGGGCCTTCATTTTTCGCGACCCGGAGCCTTCCCGGGAAAAATACCCCCACCTGTACCGCTATGCCTTAAAAAATGCCAAGGCGGTCATCGACGACTTTTTCAAGGATCCGCTCCTGAAGGCCGTCATATCGGTATACTGGGGATATCTGGGTCTTTCCACCGACCAGCTTTCTTTTGCCTACCTGGCCATGGTCCTTTTCCAGTACATCGAGTTCAAGCCCTTTCACGTCAAGGGCGGCTCCCAGGCGTTGTCCAATGCCATTCTGAATGTGTTCCTGAAAGCCGGCGGGGATGTCCGCTTCAACTGCGGGGCGAAGCGCATTCTCACCGAAAACAACCGGATAATAGGCGTCGCCACCGACGACGGCGATACCGTGGAAGCGCCGTATGTGGTCTCGAACATCTCCCCGGTGGTCACCTACTCCGAGCTGATCGGCAAAGACCTGATCCCAGCCAAGACCCTGCAAAAGATGCACAGCAGAAGCTTGAGCAACTCGGCCTTTACCATGTTCATCGGATTCGACTGCGAGCCCGACGTGCTGAACATCGAGGAGTCCACCAATTTCCTGATGGCCTCCACGGATATCTCACGATCGCTCCATGACCGCATGCAGAGCGTCGACATCACGGACGAATTGCTGGTACTGAGCTGCTACGATATTTCCGACCCCACTTTTTCCCCGCCGGGAACCTGCCAGGCCAACCTCGTGACGCTAAAATACGGCGAACCCTGGCTGAACATTCCCCCGGGCCGATACCATGACGTAAAGTTCCGCTGCGCAGAATCGATGCTGAAACGGGCCGAGGCAATCTTTCCCGGCCTGCGGCCCCACATCGAAGAGATCGATGTGGGCACGCCGCTCACCCACATGCGCTACCTCGGTCACCCGGCGGGCGCGGTATACGGTTTCGAGCACCGCACCAAAGACTCCATGTTTTTTCAGCCCGGCCGCAACTCACCGGTTGAGGGTCTCTCCTTTGCCGGCAGCTGGGTCGGCGACGGGGGCTTCGAGCCTACTTTGCGCTCCGGAGTGGCCGCCGCCAAATCTATTTTACGCAAAAGCGGCGGTTGACAATTCTTGGCGCAACACGTTTGACAACCGGCATTTTAAAGAAGCAAACAAAATGAACCATGAAAACACGAAAACCGAAAATCACGAAACCGGCGACATTTTTCGTGCTTTCGTGATGGCATGATCTTCTTCTCCAGGTTGTTCAGGATGGATGGAAGGTCTGTCGGCCGTTTTTTTTAATATCGGGAGGGCATGATGAGAAAAGGCATCTGGCAGGAATTCGACGGGTACGAGGAAATTGCCGGGGAGATCGAAAACAGCCTCTGGGCCGCCGGGGAGCGCTCTTTTGACAAGGTGCTGGCCGCCCGTTATATCCAGCGGCTCCACCCGCGGCAATTGAAACTCAGGGTAGTGGATGTCATCCAAGAAACGCCCTCGACCAGGACCCTGCGTCTTACCCCGGTCGATGCGGCCCTGCCGCCGTTTCTTGCCGGCCAGTACATCCCGCTGTACCTCACCATCGGCGGCATCCGCACCAGCCGGCCCTACAGCATCTCGTCCCAGCCAAGGCAGACCGGGTTTTACGACATCACGGTGCGTCGCGTCCCCGATGGACTGGCATCGAACTATCTCATGGATGACGTCAAGATCGGCAATCTGCTCGAAAGCGCCGGCCCCCAGGGCAATTTTTACTTCAACCCCCTCTTCCATGACGACCACATGGTGTGTATCGCCGGCGGCAGCGGTATTACGCCCTTCATGAGCATGATCCGTGAAATCGTGGAGTGCGGGCTGGACAGGACCGTTACCCTCCTCTACGGCAACCGGCAATTGGACGACGTCATCTTTCACGACGAGCTAGAACGCATCGCCGCGCGGTTCGACAACATCACCTACATACCGGTGATCGAAAAACCGGCCGAGGGCTACCGGGGTGCCTGCGGATATATCAACGCCGCGCTGCTCAAAGAAATGCTTGGCGACCTGCAGGGTAAAACATTCTTTCTCTGCGGGCCGCAGGGCCTGTACGACTTCTGCCTGCCTGAGCTCGAAAGCCTGGGGATTGAAAGGCGCAAGATCAGAAAGGAGATGTACGGACCGCCCGGCGACATATGTTCATATCCGGGGTGGCCGGAAGAGATCGCTGCCGAAGACCGCTTTACGGTGACGCTCAAGGACGGTCGGACCGTCAGCGCCAGGGCGGGCGTCCCCCTGCTCGTCTCCCTGGAGAAGAAAGGCATCGTGCCGTCTTCCATCTGCCGGTCCGGTGAATGCAGCATGTGCCGGGTCAAGGTTCTTTCCGGCAAGGTGTTCCAGCCCGCCGGTACCCCGGTGCGCAGGTCGGACACCCGGTACGGGTACGTGCATTCGTGCGTTTCGTATCCGCTCGAAGATTTGGAGATAATGATCTGAATCAAGAAGTATTATTGGAATGCTCCCTGATGATCTTTGGCAATTCAATCGTTTTGGTCTTATCTATTACTGTCGGTTCCGGATTATACAAGCGCAACGTAATTTTCAAAGGCCCTTTTCCCCTGTCAAGGGGAAGCCAATTTCCATTCTGCTTTTCATTGGATATCCGTATGACCCAACTGCCGTCTTTTTCATAGGCAATATTTGTTTCTGAAAACGAATAACGCTTCAGAGGGTTTGCTATCCAATAATTACCCGGGTATATGGTTATGTTCCACCACCTTGTGTTAAGATCCCCTTTCCCGGTAATTTTATAGGTGCAGTTGTCTTCGAGGATCTTTCCTTCTGAATCTTCAGGCAACGATCAATTTTCTATCCGGCAATAATTCCCGCAATACAAATTGCCGGTGGATGGACGCGGCCTGATAGAAACGGTAGAGATGCGATCTTAAGGCCGCCTTTGAATTTTCGGTACTGTTCATATCCGCGGACTGTTTCATCCATAATTCGGGCTTGTACAACGGTATATCGAAGGCATTTTTTCCGATTTTACCCTGCTTTGCTTCTTTCCGCCACCTGGCGATCCGGTCTTCCTTTTTTGCCTGGTACGTGAGAATGGCGGTGATCTGCTTTTCAATGCTGGAAAACGAAACGCCGCTTCCATCGGAAAGCTTGGTATTGTTCTCTGCAAATTGGGCAAACATGGCGTGCAGCGCACGGCACCCGTTGAGAAAGTGCGCTGGATTGTCCCGCTCGATACGCAATTTTTTGGGATATTCGTATTTGAAGCTCCATTTTAAATAGGGCCGGTCAGGGTACGTGGCCACCGCCCCGTGTCCCAGGGCGCCCGAAACGGTTTCCGCAAGCCAGGATTTGATGTTGGCAATAAAACCGCCCCCTTTCCCGTACCGACGGAAAAAATCCTTTTCCTTTCCTTTAATGTAGTCGGCAATGTCCGGATCCAGCCCTTTATCGAATTTGAAACTGTCATTATCCACCTTGTTGCGGCGGGAACCGACACCGGAAAACCCGAAATGCGAAAATGTATCTGCGTATACATGCGCTGCGATACCGATCAAGTAGATGCCCACACCCTGTTTTGCATAGCCGAGATGATGCTGCACCATCTCTTTTGCAACCCTGCTGTCTGCCCGGCACAACAGCCGTTCTGAAAAGGCGCTGCCTTCATTTCCGGGAAGAAAGTGAAACGGCACCCAGACCTGACGCTGGTCTTCAGGATCCCGATTTGCGATGAGATCGGATACGTGGTGAGCGGTCGCCTGGGAATCGACTCTGCCGCCATCCTGAAACTCGATGTGAGTTCCAGCGGCATTGTCGTCCACATATTGTGAAGCGAGGGCGATGGTTTTACATACTGCCGGTTTCAGCCCTGCCGTTCTGGCCAACGCATACGTTCCATAATAATGCATATCGATTTGCATGGTACCCTCCTTTGGAGGTTTCCTCTTTATTATGGGTATAATTGGAATATGAACGAGCAAGAGTTGGGTTTATATTTTCATGATTACCCTTGCATAAAATGTACAAGCGTCAAGAATTTGACGTACATCACAACTTTCATTTCGCATGTGAGCAAGTTTGTATTCTCCAGGTCCGAAACCGATTGTAGGAATACCCATGCTTACAGGCGTCACGGCATTCGTGCTGAAATCCCAAAAATCATACTCGGCGGGTTCTTGCCCGAAATTTTCCCGATATGCGGCAGTGCATGCCTGTGAAAGTTCGTGGTTCACGTCTATCTTCCACGACGGATGAAACGGTTCGTACGTGATGTCCAGTCCGGTCCAGCTTCTTCGATGGAGCGTTCCCACCTCCCATGTCGCATTTTTACCTTGAATAATCCGTTCCATTTCCTGCCTGATCTCTTCTTTCGTTTCTCCGGGAATCATTCTTCTGTCCAAATAAACTTCGCACGCCGAAGGGACGGCATTTAAGGAGGCGCTGACACTGGAAATGTTCGACATCACCAGGGTGCCCCGTAATTCCCCTTTTTTCATGAGCTCGAGATTGGTTCTATCGACCCGGTGGATGATGTCGGCCATTTCGTAAATGGCATTGACACCTTTTTCGGGAGCTGAACCATGCGCAGAGACGCCGTGCGTCTTGATAGATATCTGGGCCTTGCCCTTATGCCCTAGTGCAATGACATTGTTGGAAGGTTCGCAAATCACGACATAATCGGGTTTGAGGCCGAGTTCGTTGAATAGGTGTTTTAAGTTTTCCCCATCGCAGTCTTCTTCAAAAACACTGCAGGAAACATAAATTGTTTTGCCAGCCGTAAAACCAAGTTGCCTGGCCAAGGCGCCGGCATAGATGGAAGCGGCTGCTCCCGATTTCATATCGACCGAGCCTCTGCCGTGCAAGCGTCCATCCACAATATCCCCGCTAAATGGCGGGATGTCCCACTTTTCTTCGTCCTTAACGTCGACCGTGTCGACATGCGAATCAAACAGAATGGCTTTTTCGCCGTTGCCGATTCTGCCGACGATATTCCCCATCGAATCAATCGTGACTTCATCATAGCCGAGATCCAACATTTTCTGTTCGATACATGTGATCACTTCACCTTCCTGCCCTGAAAGGCTTTTGATCCTGACAAGGTTTTGAGTGAATTCAATAAGTTCGTTTTGTAATTCCGGAGCAAGCAAATCGGATGAATTCATTATTTCCTCTTTTAAGAACAATCAACAGACAAAGGACGGGATGTCGATTTCAGCTATTTTACAGCGAGGGCCAGTTCTTTGCCTAAGCGATATGCGCTGCTGATGGCATGTTTATCGTCTTTGACCTTTCCTTTATCGAAGATCCTGAAGACAGGCAGTTCTCCTATGATTTCATAACCGAGCGCTTCAATAGGCCGTTTCATGGCCTCTAAAGTGAAGCCCATGTCGTCAACGGATTCCTGTTCGCATACTGCCGCAATGACGGCTTTGCGCCCCTGATTGGAATGTCGGCTTGACCAGCTTCTGGGGCGGTCATTTTCAAAATTATAAAAGCAATAAAGACGATCGATAAACGCTTTCATCCAGGAGGTGACATTGTAATTATGGGTCGGGGATACCAGGACAAGGCCTTTGGAAGAAATTATTTTTTTATAAATGAGGGACATTCCATCGAGCAAACCTGTACATATTTTGTCTTTTCTGCACTTCTCGCATCCAATACATCCCTGAAATTTCACTTGCGTTAAATTCAGATAATCAGAAACCACGTTTTCTTGAGCAACGCCGGATAATATATTTTTCAGCAGTATATCGGAATTGCCATTGATTCTAGGACTTCCACTTAGGCCAAAAACCTCAACACCCGGCTTCAGGTCTAGTGCGCTTTTCATTAGTGCGATAGTCGATTTCATTTCTAAGCTCCCCAATATGGTATTCAGCAGATTTCCTGGGCCGTACGAATTGTCAAGGGGGGTCGGGCCGAGCGAACTTGCTGTATTTTTTTATAGGTTATCCCCAACAGTAGGCGGGGGAGGGGGTGTTATGTCTAGATGATATTCTTTTTTTCTCAGTTATAAGCCAAGCGCACCTTTTCACTATTCATTGTCGATGTAATGATGCCCTGCCATTCATCGCTGTTCCATGTTCCCAGTTTTTCATGCATCTTCAGATACTTTTCCGGTATGGGGTGGGTGCCGTATACGACTTCAAGACCGTACTTCGCTTTGATATAGTCATGAAAATAGACGATATGAGGGCATGGCGGATATCCGACAATAAGACCGGTGGCCAGATGGATTATCTCCGCTCCGTTTGCTTTCATTTCGTCCACGGCATATTCGATGTTGCCCCCGGGGCACCCGTCGCAACTGGTGTATCCTACAACCTCGACTTCCATATCTTTGTATCTGTTGAATGCACCCTCACGGTTCTTGAGTGACCTGAAACATTTTCCCCCGCCACATCTCCGATAACGATCACAAATAATTATCCCAATTTTGTTTGTTTTCTTCATGTAGTCTCCTTTTTAGCCTCAATAGAGCTGAATGGGGCTTCTGCGCTTCCCGATTGTAAATCTCAACAATCAGCATAGCATTGTTTTATCAATATTCTAACCACATAACTCTTCAAAATTATATGTTTTTCTACATATAACATCCTATGAAATCGATTTCACATGATATTGATGGAAAGTTGGAAAAGCAGGCAACCGTCTGTTATTAAAAACTAAAAAAATTAAAGATTCAATGAAAAAACACTTTCGGCGGCATCAAGGAGATCCCGAGGGCCAAATGCAAGCCCTGTATCCCCTGGAATTGCTTGGCCACAGTGACGTGCGCACGACCATGATATACACCCATACCATCAAGCGTCAAACTGTCAAAAAGGCCAAAAGCCCGCTTGATTTTACCTGATTAAGATTATAAAACCCTACGTGATCTCTGCGCACTGAAAGAATGGGGCGAGCATAAGTTCTTTCACCAACCTATCTGCAAAACGAGGTAACCCATGTCAGAAGACCGATTGATAGGAGAAAAAAAAGGCCGCATCTTCTTCATCACCCTCAATCGTCCGGCAAAACGCAACGCCCTGCCTTTCGAAATGCTGGCCGAAATCAGCCGGACGGTGGAAGATCAAATCATCGACCCGGAGGTTCGGGTGATCATCATCAAGGGCGCGGGGCAGGTGTTTTCATCGGGGGTGGACTTCAACTCCCTGGGCTCCCTGGTGGGCCGCTTCACCGGCGACGCCTCGGCCGGCGGCGCCCCCATCAGGGCCGATATCCACAAGTACCAGCACTATCTCAACCGATTGGAATCCATAGAAATTCCCATTATCTGCGCCTTTCACGGGGCCGTCTTCGGCATGGCCATGGAACTGGCGTTGGCCTGCGATTTTCGCCTGATGGCCGACGACTGCGTCTGGGGCATGCCGGAGCTCAAATTCGGCCTGGTTGCCGACCTGGGCGGCACGGCCCGCCTACACCGCACCATCGGCGCCTCCCGGGCCATGGAGGTGCTCATGACCGGGAAAACCTTTTCAGCCGAACAGGCTTTGAATTGGGGGCTGGTGAGCTACCTGCATCCTGCGGAAGAACTCCTGAACCGGGCCGGGCAACTCGCCCGGGACATCACCCGAATGGCTCCCCTGGCCGTGGGCGCCACCAAAAAGATCATCAGAAAGGGCGAGGGGGTCGACCTCATGACCCAGTTGGACATGGAGATCAACCTGAACAGCATGCTGCTCCGAAGCGCCGATTTTCAGGAGGGCATCGTCGCTCTCATGGAAAAGAGAGAGCCCGATTGGAAACGCAGGTGACCTCATGGTTGCATGAGCAACATGGCGAAGTATCTATAATGGTTTGTATTAAGGTTATTTTGCGGGGGGCAAATTTACCGCTTTACATTTTCTTAAGATGGTTTATCTTCTCTTTTAAAATTGCAGGTAATCCATTGCGGAAAAACCCATAATTTTGCGAGGAACGTGTTGCTCATGAAAATCTCCATGCCGAATAACCTTGAAACACCTTTCACCGTACTGATGAGAAGCATGCCGGAAGAGCTGCAGGCCGACAAACAGGTCCAGAACGCCGTACTCGTTTATCTCAAATTGAACGGCGTCAGGCTGGCACGCCAATACGTCGAATCCAGAGTCACATTTCTGAACTACGATCCTATGGAAATCGACACCGGGTTCCGTTTTCCGCGGCTGCAGGAAGTCGACGCCGAAGAAGGATCCGATGAGAACGACGACGCCGATGACAAAGAGAGTGAAGAAAATGACGAAAATGAAGATGCCGAAGAAAACCGGGACGAAGATTGAGTTCACCCCGTTTTGACCGCTATCTTCAGATCCAACCAGCCCCCTGATCCGTCAGGGGGCTTTTTCATGTCGCATATCCAACCGGGACAAACCGGAAATTCCAATATCGACCACCCACCACTTAACACTGATTTTCTAACCCATGGCCCGCCGTATACCGTGCACCGTACACCCTATACCGTTTCAGTATTTGAACCGAGATAGCGAGCGCATTCCCTACAGCTTGCTGCAGGGTAAGCGAGCGAATCATAATTGATAGAATTCCTTACGGTGAAGATTCCCCTTAAGCTTGCTGCGGGGAGTGTTCAATATTTGAATTTGGTGAATTAGAATTTAGGATTTCTTTATATCCTTGCAAGCCATCATATCCTGCTGATCTTCAGGGCAGGCCCTGTAATGCGGTCATTGGCCTTCTTCAGCTGTTCTTCACCGGATATCACGGCAACGCCCGCATCTCCGTTGTCTTCTGAAAAATAGTTGCGGGCCGCCTCCACGATATCCGCACGCCCGACACTCAGCAGTCGCTTCTTGAATGCCTGCCGGGCATCGTCGGTCAAGCCTACCAGCCGGCGGTAAAAGGCTTTTTTTGCGGCGGGACCGGGGGGATCCGGTTTGTCGATTTCAGAACACACCTGGAGAATAGCTTCCTTGACGTCTTCAGCGTCGTAGTTTCCCGACGAGATAAATCGTGCCGCCCCCTCGAAGGCTTCCAACGTTGCCAGAATATGCGGATCACGGTAGGAAGCAAAACTGAACAAGCCGGTTTCGGAATTGTACAGGGCAAATCCGCCGTATGCGCCGCCCTTTTCCCGGATTTCCCGATGCAGATACATGGAACGCAGCATTTTGGCCATTACCGCCAGTACCGGAGCATCCGGGTGGCCCATGCGGACCGTACGAACCGTCTTGGCGACGAAGGACACCGCGGTGGACGTGCTCCACCCTTCGAGGCCGTGTGCTTCGACCGGTTGAAGCGCAGGCGCGGCAAAGCGTGCGTCATCGGGATCGAATGGCGAGACGCCCGCAAAAAGTCCGTCACCGGCAACGTGGCCGAGGCTGGCAAGAATGTCGCCCTCCTCCCCCACCAGCCCGATTTTCAAATTGTCCCGGTTGATGACCCGGTCACGGATGGCCGACAGGTCGTGGGATACGGCCTCCAATTTGGTATCGTCAAGGGCTTCGGTTAGTGCTTTCATGTATTTCAACTGGTGAATGCCGCCCCAGGTCTCCGACAGCGCGGAGGCCCCTGAAAAGCCGCGTGAAGCCAGGGAGATGGCCAGCCGGTGGCCGTTGTGCACCACCATGGCTTCCAATGCCGCCCGGTACTCCAGCAGCAGGCTCTTCAATCGCGTGAGATCGCTGAAGTCCGCTTCTAACAGTATCTCGGCGATGACGGCCATCATTTTTTCCAGATTGCGTGACAGGCTTTTTCCGTTCACGGCGAAATAGGGCATGCACACGCCCGTGCCGTCGACACCGGCCTGGTCGAAGCGGGTGCGCACGATTCCTGACAAGTTGACGCCGCCCGTGTGGGCGTCCACCATCCGGACGATCTCTGTGAAAGGTCTTCGTTGCGTACCGATTTTCGGCAAAGCGTAGCAGAAAAACGGCGCCAGGGGGATGTGCGGCTGCGTCAGCACCCCGGCACCCATGGCGGCGGTGAAATAGAAGATGCCGGAAGTGGACTGCGAATAGCAGACGGCCGGCGCCTCTGCCTGATCTTCCGACGCCGCCACCACGTGCACGGAGGGGGGTATGTCCTCGATAGCCAGCGTAGGCAGCAGGGACACATCCTCTGTTTCCTCCTGCAGCTTCTTCAGGGCCACGGCATCCCTTTTTATGGCTTCTAGCTCCCCGGCATTCAGGCGCGCCTGAATGCCGGCCAGTTCCTTGCGGACACGCTCCATCTCTTGGGCGGCCATGGTTGGATCGGGCTTGAGGGTGAACAGCACCCTGTGCCTGTTTTCCAGAAAGTATCGCCTGATGCGGGACTCGAAAAATCCTCCTTTCGCCGCCTCCTCCCTGATTTTGAGAATGTCCGCGTCGAACTTCAGCACCTGCTCGGGCCGGCCACCGTGAAACCAGCTGCCCGAAAAGGTCAACAGCAACTTCAGGCCGAAGGGGTAAGGGGAGTTGGTGATCTCCTTGCGGCGAAATTCGATCTGGTGAATAGCCGTGTCGATCAGTTCCCGGTCGATGCCTTTGTCCGACAGATGCGTGAGGGTGTTAAAAACGATCGCTTCGATCGCGTCGGCATCCGCCGGGTCGACATCTTTGAGGCCGCATGCAAAAAGAGTGTCCCGGTTGTCCGCATCGAAGCCGGTGACATCCGCCAGCGCCGAACCCAACCCCGAATCGATCAGCGCTTTTCTCAAAGGGGAGGCCGCATTCCCGAGGGTAATCTGCTCCAGCAGCTTGAGAACCAGCACCTCAAAGGAATTCTTGATGTCGGCACACAACCAGGCAAGGCACACCTGGGACTTTTTGGCCGGATCATCGCCGGGCTCCAGCGGATAGGCGTAGGCAACGGTTCTGGATTCGGACCAACGGTCCTGCGACGGCACCTCGGTCTTCGGGTCGATGGCCGAAAAATGGCTCAATATCTTGCCGTGAATAAAAGCCAGGTGTTCGCCAGGCGGGAGATCCCCGTATGTGTAAAAATAGGCGTTGCTCGGGTGGTAGTGCCGCTGGTGAAACTGCCGCAGCTGGGCGTGGGTCAGGTTGGGAATTTCCACGGGGTCGCCGCCCGAGTTGTATTGGTAGGTCGTGTCCGGGTACAGGGCGTTCAACAGCGACCGTGCCATCACCTGGTCCGGCGCGGACATGGCCCCCTTCATTTCATTGTAGACCACTCCCTTGTAGGCCAGATGGGCGTCCGTTTCGCCGGGGCCGGTTTCCAATTCGAGACGGTGCCCCTCCTGCTTGAAACTCAACCGATCGATACGGGGAAAGAAGGTCGCATCCAGGTAAACATCCATCAAGTTGTAAAAATCTTTGCGGTTCTGCGTGGAAAAGGGATACATGGTCCAGTCCGAAGCGGTAAATGCATTCATGAAGGTGCTCAGGCTTCTTTTAAGCATGGAAAAGAAGGGATCCCGGACCGGAAATTTTTCGGAACCGCACAGCACCGTGTGCTCGAGAATGTGAGCCACGCCGGTGGAATCCGATGGAACGGTTTTAAAAGCCACACTGAAGGTGTTTTCCGAATCACCGTTGGCAATGTGAATGTGCCTGGCGCCTGTTGCCCGGTGCTGCAGTTCGAACAGTGTCGAGCCGATCTCCTCCAATGCCTCGACATGCCGGACCACATACCCGTAACGTTCACACGCAATCTCCACTCCAAGCGTATTTTCATCTCTTTTTTCAGTCATATCCGTTCCTCACAGTCACCACTTCGCTCCAGCGAAAAAGGCAGGCCATCCGGCCTGTCCCCTACTCTACCCCAACGATGCACACCTCCGGCATCAGGTCGCCACGTAAATTCCCCTGCTCTTGCGCGTGATTTTCCCGGTGTTGTGCAATCGATATATGGTGTTGCGCACCTTTTTCTCCCCGAATCCCGTTTGGGCGCTGATATCGGCAAATCCCACTCCTTTACGCGATTTGCATATGATCTGGTATACGGTTTCGGCTGCCGTTCCGGCTGACCCGCCTTTCCCGCGGGGAGACGCCGCCCCGCTCCCGGTCGGTCCCTTTGCAGCATGTCCGCCCGCCTTGATCAGGCTCTCCAACCTATCCAGTTTTTCCATAAGGATGTCTACATCCCTGCGCGTGGGAATGTCGTAATTGCGGATGAAAAACTTCACCATGGCGTCAAAACTGGCCGGTCTTCTCTTTTTCCGTGTCACGGCAACCTCCGATACATTTTCACCTAATGCGAGCCTTGGTTTCATTCTTGCCAGCCGATTATTGATCTTGCAGTGAAACTAACTGATATCATGTGAAAAGTCAAGTCAGGTGCTGCCCGCACAGAAAAATTTTATCTCGGGGGCAAGTGATGTTTTCCGGCCGAAGCGCATGAAGTGCCAAACCCTGTGAGATTGTATTGAAACCCCTATGTTTTCGTGATACCTCAAACGAAATCGTTGTTAATCTTAAGCGGGACGGTGTTTTCGTTGATCGTTTCTTTTGTTTGATATGAATAAAGAACAGGAAAAAGCTTCTTTTAAAGAACGCTTTAAAGGGTTTCTGACCCATTTGAGGGATTTGCAGGGTGACCCCCAATATATTGCCATGGGCATGGCAATCGGTGTTTTCATTGCCTTCACACCCACCATTCCCTTCCATACGGTTCTGGCCCTTTGTCTGGCTTTCATTCTGAAAGGAAGCAAGCCCGCCGCGGCTATCGGTGTTTGGCTTTCCAACCCTGTCACCATTCCCGTATTATACTACGGAAGCTTCAAGATCGGGAGGCTGCTCCTCAGGAAACCCCTGCCATACGACGTCCATCTCGAATCGATCAGGGCCCTGTTCGGCCTGGGGCTGGATGTGACCCTGGCCATGCTGCTCGGGGGGGCCATCCTCGGTATCATTCCCGCCATCATTGCTTATCTCGCCACCTACAGAATTATCGGCAACCTCAGGAAGCGTTCCCAGCGCAAGAAGGAGGGGGAGGACGCGGAACCGGAGGTCACCGGTCAGTGGTCAGGTGCCGAATGCCTGAAGCCGGGAGGAAATGGCCGGACAAAAGCGGAGGGGAAAAGCGCATGACCTCCCCTTCCATCCTGATGAAGGCATGGAATCTCCATCCCAAAAAGCAGCTGGGTCAAAACTTCCTGGCCGACCCGAACACGGCCCGCGCCATCGTCGATAAAACAGGGGTCGCCGCCGA
>JAJDNW010000097.1 GCA_022340465.1 Deltaproteobacteria bacterium
ACCTGCCAAAAAATCTCCGCACTCGGGAGCCGCAAGTGCCGGCGCATCTTGACCCGGCCCGCCAAATCGAATATGAGCACAATGGCGCGCATAAGGCGCATGACCTAACCTCATCGTTGAGGTTAACGCTCAATCATTGAAAAACAACAACCCCGGCGGACAAGCCCCCGATGAAAGGGTTTTCCATGGATGTCAACCTCTGTCAGAAAATCATTCAAAATATCGGCAAAGTGATCGTGGGCAAACAGCGGCCCATTGAACTCCTTCTGGTCGCCCTTTTGGCGGAGGGCCACGTGCTGCTGGAAGACGTACCCGGTGTGGCCAAAACACTGCTGGCCAAATGCCTGGCCGGCAGCATCGGCGGCTCCTTCAACCGGATTCAGTTCACGCCCGATCTCATGCCCACCGACATTACCGGTTTCAATGTCTATGACCAGCGGTCGGCACGGTTCTCTTTCCGTCCCGGACCGGTCATCACGCACGTGCTGTTGGCCGATGAAATCAACCGCACCATACCGCGAACGCAGTCCAGCCTTCTGGAGTGCATGCAGGAGCGCCAGGTGACGGTGGATGGGACGACCCACGTGCTTCCACGCCCGTTTTTTGTGATGGCCACCCAAAATCCCATCGAGCTCGAGGGAACCTTCCCCCTGCCGGAGGCACAACTGGACCGGTTCCTGCTCAAAACCCAGCTGGGCTATCCGGAGGAACAGGAGGAGGTCACCATACTGGAGCGCTTTCAGCAGTCGGATCCCCTCCAGGCAATGGCCGCGGTGGCATCACCGGAGGATGTGAGCCGGATGCAAGAAGAAAGGCGCACCGTCACCATCGCCGAACCCCTTCGCCGCTATATCGCCGCCATCGTCCGCTCCACCCGGGAACACGCCGCCGTCCGTTACGGTGCCAGCCCCCGCGGGTCGCTCGGCCTGATGCGGGCCGGGCAGGCCCTGGCCGCCCTGCGGGGCCGGCAGTATGCGCTTCCCGACGACATCAAATCTCTGGCCGTTCCGGTTCTGGCCCACCGGCTCATCCTCTTGGAGCAGGACAAGCTGCGGGGGACCCGGCCCGAGGAGATCCTGAATGAGATTGTGGAAAAGATACCGGTTCCCACCATCTGAGGCGCCCCATGTCGACCGAATCTGATCTGCAAAGAGAACCAACCATTTTTTCTTCCATGCTGATCTGTTTTTTTCTGACGGTCCAGCTTTTTGTTGCGCTCGTCTTCCGCCAGCGTGAACTGGCCCTCTTGAGTGTCCTCATCTTGCTTGTCATGGGAATTTCGAAGGCCTGGAGCGTTCTGAGCATCTCCCGGGTTTTTTGCCATCTCGAAACCGACAAGCGGCGCCTGTTTCCCGGCGAATCGCTTCTTTTGACCACCCGCATCGTCAATGCAAAATTGCTGCCGGTTTGGATCCAGGTTGTCTGGCCGCAAACCCGCCTGCTGGAAAACCGGGATGACGGCCGCAATACCCCTCGGGAGGCCGGGCTGCTGTGGTACCAGCAAACGACGTTCGGGCACCCCCTGACGGCCGTCAAGCGGGGGTGCTGTCGGATGGGGCCTTCCAACATCCGCACCGGTGATCTGTTCGGTTTTTTCCACTCCGAAAAACAGCAGAGCGAACGCCTGGAAATTGTCGTCTACCCGCGCCTCATTGCCCTCAAGCCCATTGCTTTGCCCAAACGAGATCTGTTCGGTACGCCGGGCGGCCAAAGCCCGGTCAAGGACCCGGTCTACATCAACGGAATCCGGGAATACCGGCCCGCCGGCCCCGCCAGATATATTCATTGGAAAGCCAGTGCCAGGCACCTCAAGCTGCAGGAAAAAATATTCGAGCCGTCAGAACAGGGAAAAATAATTCTGGCCCTGGACGTGTCCTCGTTCGAAAAAAATGAAGCGGCGGACGAATTTGAAACCACGCTTGAGGTGATGGCCTCCCTGTGCCTGCAATTGGACCAAACGGGTTTGGCCGTCGGATTGATAACCAATGGGACCCTCGAGGGGGCCGACGTGGCATCGGTTCCGGCAGGACGCGGTGCGCACCGGCTCTCCGCCATCCTGGAAATCCTGGGTCGTGTCCAAATGAAAAGTCGCGGCCCCCTGCTTCCCATGGTGTCCCTGATCCCAGGGCCGCAGCGCTTTGCCACCTGGGCCTGCTTCTGTTTTCAGAACGACGGGGCAACCGATGCCATGCGCGCGCGCTGCGGCTCGGGCAGCATGCGCTTTGCGCTGTTTGCCTGGCACCTCAACGCGTCGGGCCACGGCCTACGGCATGTGAAGCCGCCCCACACGCACCTGATTCGAACCCTTATTTTGCCCGACGCTGCAGATACTCGAGGGGGTTGAATTCGTTGAAACCGTCGGAGCCCATATGAATCCACGGAATAAAGGCGCAATAACGCTGGCCCGGGCCGGCATGGAGCTTTCCTGGCGCTATGCCTGGGTCGTGTATCTGTCGCTTCTGACCACACGCAGCGCGTTTCCGTTTGCCCTAGCCGTCTACTTACTGTTTCTGGGGGCGCTGACGGCCAGGCTGGCCGAAGGCGGACGCCGACGGGTCTATCAAGTTATCTTATGGCAGACGGCCGGCTTCATTTTTTCCTTCGCGCCGGTATGGTATTGGATCCAGTATCACTATCTGCCGTCGGTGAGTGTCGACCGGATCGCTCCTATGTTCATGGAATCGGAAACGGCCTGCCGCTGGCTTCTGATGTCGCTGAACGCCTTTTACCTGTGGCTGCTGTGGCGAGGCGGAAGACTTGTGGTGAAAATTCCCCGCCGGCATCGAGCGATTTGTGCGCAATTCGACAAAGGGCTGGGTTTTTTCATTCTTCTGTTGATTATCCATGCGTTGATCGACCGGCGGACCGACGTGGACCTCCAGGTCCGGGCCATTGGCTATATGTTCCTGGCTTTCCTTGTTTTCGGCCTGGTGTCCATCGCCCTGGTCAGGAGCCGCAGTCATGTTCAAAAAACGTTTGTTGTGGGATATCACGGCGTCGGCGTCGTCCTGAGTGTCTTGACCATGACCGGCCTTTTCTTTGCCGGGACAACCCTGCTGGCGGCCCCCTGGATATATCTCAAGGCCGATTCGCTGCTGTCCGTTTTAAAACGTGCAGCCGCGCCCATGCAGCCGGTGCTGATAAACGTTATCCTCTTTCTGTTCCGGCCCGGGCATATGCGAACGGAGGCCGGCACCCAGGGTGGCGACATTTCCCTGCCGGAAAAAACGGGTGACGTACCCGCGGAAGGGTGGGAAGCGGCCCTGTTTAAGATCTTGAGCGTGGGCTTGGCCGTCGTGACAGCCATACTCGTTGCCTGTTTAGCCGTCTATCTCATGCGGCTGCTGGTCCTCTGGCTATTGAAAAAAACCGGCGATGATACGGACGATCCGCTCTCGATGGCCTGGATTTGGCATTTAATGGCGGCTTTGCAGGCTTTTTTCAGGCGCTTGAAGGAAGGCGCCGCCTCGCTGGCGGGAAGGGTGGACAACGCGGCGATGGTGTACGTTCAGCTGCAGCGGTGGGGGCGGCACAGCGGTCTGCTCTGCCGACCCAGCGAAACACCAATTGAATATGGCAGCCGGCTGACGGATCATTTCCCGGATTTGGCTGGTGAGATTGTCATGATCGTCGATGCGTTCAACCGGGAGGTCTACGGAAATCGGCGCGGCAACCGCAGACAGCTCTTTTCTCTGGTGGCTGCCCAGCGGCGCATGCGGCGTATGCGCCATTGGCCGATGCGCATAGGGACCTGGTTCAGACAATAGCGGCCCGAGGCATTCCAATCGATGCATCGAATCGAACCCGGGGAACCCCTGAAACAAAGCCTTGACAATCAACGGAGCTGAAATTTATCTATTCGAGAGGCCAGGGGTAAGCTTTAGGGGGCAGAGGCTAAAAGGGGGCTGTTATGATCAAAGATCTGGTTTACAGAAATAGAAGCTATCGCCGGTTTTATCAGGATGAAGCCGTTCCCATGGACACGCTCGAAGAGTTGATCGATCTGGCCCGCCATTCGGCCAGCGGCGGCAATCGTCAATACGGCTTTCTGCCGAAGGGGATGCCCAGCTTGATCATCCGGTTGCGCAGGGTGTTGGGGTGCACGGCGAGAATTTTTGCCGCACCCCGCGGCCCGTTGATGCGGCCCCCGGTCTCCCTGACAACACGGCCGATATGGTCGGCAACCACATCGTTCAGCGGCAGCAGCGCCTCCTCTTCGGGCGAATCGTTCCGCATCGGCTTTTTATGCGGCAGCCGGCTTTCGACGTTCGCAAAGGAGAGCGGTCCCTCACGGCTGAGAATCAACTCTCTTTCCACGATATTTTCCAGTTCGCGGACGTTGCCGGGCCAGTCATAGCTCATCAGCTTGTCGATGGCCTTGCTGCCCAGTTCGGGAACCGGATATATGGACAGCTCCTGGGATTTTTTCTGAATGAAATGATCCACCAGAGCCGGGATGTCCCTTTTTCTGGCCCTGAGCGGCGGGATCATAATGGGAAATACATTGACGCGAAAAAGAAGGTCCTCGCGGAATTTCCTCTCGGCCACCAGGCGCCCCAAATCCCTGTGCGTGGCCGCCACGATGCGTACATCCACCCGTATCTGCTCCGATCCGCCGACGCGTTCTATCTCACCGTTCTGCAGCACCCTTAAAAGCTTCACCTGGATATCGGGCTTCAGCTCGCCGATCTCATCCAGAAAGATGGTCCCGTGATTGGCGCGTTCAAAACGTCCCAGGTGCCGGGCCACGGCGCCGGTAAAGGCCCCTATCTCGTGGCCGAACAGTTCGCTGTCCACCACCGATTCGGGGATGGCGCCGCAGTTTACGCGAATCAGGGGCTGGTCGCTACGGGGCGACGCATTGTGGATCGCCGCAGCAATCAACTCCTTGCCCACACCGGTCTCGCCGGTGATCATCACCGGGCTGTCCAGGGGTGCCACCAGTTTGAGCAGGTCGATGATGTTGCGCAGGCCGAAGTTGGCGCCCACGATGTCCTCGACGGTGACCCGCCTGTTTTTGCGGCCGAAGCTCTCGTCGAGCATTTCCTCCATACGGGTAATTTCGCGGCTTTGCAGGTAGTTGTTTACCGCCATGGTGAAGGGGGCGCGCAGCAGGGAAAAGAGTTCCAAATCCGCTTCCGTGTACCTGTCCCGACCCGATGCTCCCAGAATGACGATACCGAAGCGCTTGCCGTCCTTTTTTAAAAACATAGCCAGGTTGGAGATCTCCCCTTCGAAGGCCTCCATGAAGTAGCCGGCCACGGGGTCCTGCGCCGGCCGGTTGATGATCCTGTAATCCGGCAGGGGGGATTTTTTTATCAGGCTGCGAATCTCCGGAGGCATGGGCACAATGGCATTTTCCAGCTCCACGATATCGACGTCATCCACAAAACCGAAGAAAACCGTGCGGCTGGCCTTTAATCCGGGCTCCAGCAGCTGGATGTTCATGCCGTCAACGGGCATGTATTTCCTGAGTACCTCCATGCAGTGCCACGCCGCCTTGTCCAGGTTCAGGTGGCGGCACAGGGGCAGGGAAGCTTCGCGGTAAAATTCGTTCTTATCAATCTTCATACCTACGGTTCGTAAACCTCTCGTTGGCTATTTCCCGTCATCTTTCACAGCATCTTGCACACCATTTTTACCTTATATGGTAATAAAAATGACGAGTCATCGATACCCAATCACTATTATCATTTAATTTTCAAACGGTTGGTCCTTCAATACCAGCACATGCGCCATGTGTACTACATTTATACCAAATATGGTATCTTTTTTTACCATTTTCGGTAAAAACCAGATGAAAATTCCCGACAAATGCTCTGGGAATTTTTTATCTATTTGTATTTATAGCATAATTATTTATTGGCACATTTCCTGCTGCTACCTGTACGATACCGCTCGAACAACGACAAATGCCATTAATGACAGGAGATTGACCATGGGACAATGGATGGACGGCTTTATGGAAAAACTGGCCGGAAACCGTGATGAAAACATCGCCGGCGGCGGGCCGGACCGTATCGCACTCCAGCACGAGCTTGGCAAACTCACGGCCCGTGAACGGATAGACGCCCTGGTGGACGAGGGCACCTTCATGGAACTGGGTTCCCTGGTGCGCGACCCCCGGACCGTGGCCGGAGAACACCAAAAGCCCAGCCCGTCGGACGGCGTGGTCATGGGGGCTGCTGAAATAAGCGGCCGTCAGGTCATGGTCTACGCTACCGACTTCACCGTCATGTCCGGCGCTCTGGGTGACCAGGGCGCCTGGAAAATAGCCGAACTGGTGGAAATGGCCGGCAGACAACAGGTACCCATCATCGGCATCTTCGACGCGGTGGGGTCGCGCATCAGCTTCAGCAAGGGCTACATCGGGCTTTTCGGCCTCTCCCGGCTGATTCGCAACTACTGCCTTTACTCCGGTGTTATCCCCCAGATCGCCCTGGTGCTGGGGCCCTGCACGGGCCCTTTGGCCCAGGTTCCCGTGCTCTGCGATTTTCTGATCATGAACGAGCATACCGGATTTATGTGGCTGGGTGGTGAGATCGCCTCCGAAGATGCCGGCGACGCCGATTTTCACATGACCAAAAGCGGGCAGGTCGACATCCTCGCGGAAAGCGATGAGGAGGCCCTGGCCCAAACCAGGAAACTGCTGGGCTACATGCCCCAGAACTGCTGGAAAAAGCCCCCCGGGATCGAAGCCACCGACGATCCCGAACGCCGGGAGGAGGCCCTGCTGGATGTGATGCCCGACAATCCCAAATTCACTTACGACATCCATGAAATCATCGAACTGATCGTCGACAACGGTGAGTTTTTCGAAATCAAAGAGGACTTCGCTCTCAACCTCTGCCTGGGTTTTGCCCGCTTCGACGGCATGCCCGTGGGTATCGTGGCCAGCAACCCGGACGAACTGTCCGGCATCATGGAACCCGATTCCTCGGACAAATATGACCGCTTTATGACGTTCCTCGACACCTTCAACATTCCCATGATCAATTTGTCCGACACCACCGCCTACCCCCCCGGCGACGCCTGGGAGCGCAAAGGCGTCATCCGCCATGGCGCTAAAAATCTGCACGGCTACTCCAATGTCACCATGCCTAAAATCACCATCGTGCTGCGGCGCTCCTACGGGGGGTCCAACATCACCATGGGCTGCGCCAAGATGGGACCGGACTATATCTACGCCTGGCCCACGGCGGAGTTTGCCCCCACCGGCCCCGAATCCATCGTGCTGGCCGTTTTTCACAAACAGCTGGCCAAGGCCAAGGAGGAAGGCAATTATGAAGAGGTGTACAACTTCTTTTTGAGCATCCTCAAGGAGCAGTTCAGCGTCATGACTCTGGGCAAGGGGTACACCCACTACTACACCGTTCAGGAAGTCATCGACCCCAGGGACACGCGCACGCGCATCATCCGGGCGCTCAGGGCGACGGCCGACAAATGGGAAGAAACACCGGCAAAGCGCAGGACCATCAAACCGGCCTGATACGCGGCCGAAGGAGAAATAAAATGGGTGAAAGAATGGATGCAGCCATCCAGAAATATCTGGACATACAGGAAAAGAACAAACTGGGCGGCGGCCAACAACACATGGACCGGCAGCACCAGCGCGGCAAGCTGGCCGCCCGCGAACGTATCGACCAACTCATCGACCCGGGCACTTTCCGGGAATTGGGGTCCTGCATCAACGCCACGGGAAAACGCATCGACGGCATGGTCCCTGATGCGCCCTGCGACGGGGTCATCCTCGGTACGGCCCTGGTCCACGGAAGGCCGGTGATGGTCCACGCCACCGACTTTACCGTCTTGGGCGGCTCCGTGGCCTCACAGGGCCTGGTGAAGTTCGCCCGGGGATACGAACTGGCGATCCAGTGGGGGCTTCCCATGGTGCACCTCCTGGACTCCTCCGGCGGACGTTTGGGATTCAAGGATGTCGACTTTGCCGGTCTCGACTGGTATTTCCGAACCCAGTCCCGCTATTCCGGCGTGGTGCCGCAGATCACCGTTTTGATGGGACCCTGCATCGCCGGCGGGGCCTACCTGCCGACCCTCTGCGATCTGCTGATTATCAGCCGCATTTCGGGCAACCTGTGGCTGGGGGGGCCGCGACAGACACAGGCGGCCACCTCGGAAGTGTACGACGAAAACGTGGGCGGGGCCGATTACCACATGCAGCTGACCGGGACCTGCGACCGCGTGGGCGACGATGACGAGCAATCCCTGAGCCTTTGCCGCGAATTGCTGCGCTACCTGCCTTCCAATTACCGGGAAAAGCCCCCCCTGTGGAAACGCACCGATTCCCCGGAGCGCGAGGTGGGCGAACTGGTCGACATCGTCCCGGACGCGTTCGATCAAACCTATGACATGCACGATGTCATCGAGCTGCTGGTGGACGACGGAGACTACTTCGAGATCAAGGATGAATACGCCAGGAACCTGATCTGCTGCTTCTGCCGTTTCGACGGGCGCAGCGTGGGCCTCGTGGCCAATAACCCCAAATATCCAGGCAGCACGCTCGAGGTCAACACCTGCGACAAATACTACCGCTTCCTGCAGCTTCTGGATGCCTACAACCTGCCACTGGTCAACCTGGTGGACACCCCGCCGGTGGTTCCGGGTGAGGCCGAGGAAGCACGCGGTCTGCTCCGCCACATCGGCAAGGTGCTCGATGTATACGCCACGGCAACCATTCCCAAAATTGGCGTGGTTCTCCGGGAGTGCTATGCCGATGCGGGAAGCCTTGTCATGAGCGGACTCAAGGGCATGGGTGCCGACCTGACCTATGCCTGGCCCATCGCCCGGTTCGGCGTGGAGGCCTCCACCCTGGACTACGGAACGGTTTTGGAAGATGCCGTCGAAAAAGACGCGCACGAGGTCTACTGGAAGCATTCCCGGGAGAAGGTGGATGCCTTTGCCGCTGCCCATTCGTGGACCGGCCAGGTGGTGGATGAAATCATTCTGCCCAAGGACACGCGCAAACGCATTATCGAGGCGCTGACGGTTACCGCCAGCAAGGAGGAAACGTTGCCGCCGAGAAAGAAGCGGCACGGGTCGTCCCCGAGCTGATACCTTTAGAATTCGAAAAGTAAAATTTTGTTAAGGAAAGGAGCAACCCTATGGGTAAAGTAGTCGATGTCACGGCCGCCATGTCAGGTGTGTTTTACCGCCAGCCCTCACCGGAAGAGCCGCCCTATGTCGAAGTGGGAACGGAAGTAAAGAAAAAGCAGGTGCTGGGCCTTTTGGAAACCATGAAGGTCTTTCAGAAGGTGAAATCGCCGGTAAGCGGCAAGGTCGTCGAAATCATAGCCGAAAATGAACAGCCCCTGAAAGACGGGGCCGTCATCTTTCGCGTGGAGAAAGCATAGCGTTCGTTTCTACTATTTTTCGTGCTTTCGTGCTTTCTTGTTTTCATGATGAACCGAGATAGCGTGCGCATTCCCTGCAGCTTGCTGCAGGATAAGCGAGCGCATCATAATTGATAGAATTCCTTACGGTGACGATTCCCCTTAAGCTTGCTGCGGGGAGTGTTCAATGATCTTTGTCTTCTCAAATCATCCGGGATAGGAGAACACCCGATATGTTCGATAAAATCTTAGTAGCCAACCGGGGGGAGATCGCCCTCAGGGTCATCCGGGCCTGCCGGGAAATGGGCATCGGGAGCGTGGCGGTCTACTCCGAAGCCGATGAAACCTGCATGCATGTCAGGCAGGCGGACGAGCGTGTGTGCATCGGTCCGGCCATCAGCAGCAAGAGCTATCTGAACATCGACAGCATCATGGATGCCGCCCGCCGGACCAGGGCCGAGGCCATCCATCCCGGCTACGGCTACCTGGCCGAAAGGGAGGCGTTCGCCCGGGCCTGCCGGGACGCCGGCATCGCTTTCATCGGCCCGCGGCCGGAAAACCTGGCACTGGCCGGGGACAAGATTGCCGGCAAGAAAAAGATGGAGGCCGCCGGTGTGCCGGTCATCCCGAGCAGCCCCGGAGGGGTCGACAGTGTCGACGAAGCCAAAAAAATTGCCGCAGCCATCGGGTACCCCGTCATGATCAAGTCGGCGGGGGGCGGCGGCGGCAGGGGCATCCGTGTCTGCCATGACGGTGAAGAGCTGGCCGAAGAATTCTCCGTGGCAAGAATGGAAGCCGTGGCCGCTTTCGGCAACAACCAGGTGTACATCGAAAAATACATCGTGCAGCCCAGGCACATCGAGTTCCAGGTGCTGGCCGACCGGTTCGGAAACGTGGCCCACCTTGGGGAACGCGAGTGCAGCATTCAAAGGCGCTACCAGAAGCTCATCGAGGAGTCGCCCTCCCCTCGCCTCGATGACAGGCTGCGCGCCTGCATGGGGCAGGCCGCCATCGATGCAGCCAAGGCCATCGACTATTTCAATGCCGGAACCGTCGAGTTTCTACTGGACGGCCACGGAGACTTCTACTTCATAGAGATCAACGCCCGCATCCAGGTGGAGCACCCGGTCACCGAGCTGACCACCGGCATCGACCTTGTCAAGGAGCAAATCCGCCTTTCGGCTGGTGAAAAACTGGGCTACACCTTCGAGGACATCAACCGGCGCGGCTGGGCCATCGAGTGCCGGATCAACGCCGAAGACCCGGAGAAAAACTTCATGCCCTGCCCCGGCACGGTGGAATCGTACCACCCGCCCGGCGGCTTCGGCGTGCGTCTGGATACCCATCTTTACCAGGGATACGAGCTGCCCATCTACTACGACTCCCTGGTGGCCAAACTCCTCTCCTTCGCCCTGACCCGGAAGGAAGCTATCCAAGTGATGAAGCGCTGCCTTGCCGAATACACCATCGAACCGCTGAAAACCACCATCCCGCTTTACTCCCGGGTGATGGACGACCAGGACTTTAAGGACGGCAATTTCGACACCAGCTACATCGAGCGCTTCCTGCCGGAGGAAGAGGAAGACGATGACGACGATGAGTAAAGGAGACACACCATGTCTGAAGACCATTTGATTTACCACGTTGAGGGCCAAGTCGCCTGGTTTACCATCAACCGGGAAAAGCAGCGCAATGCCATCAGCCCTCAGGCCATTGCACTTTTCATGAGATACCTCGATCAGGCTGAAGCGGATGACGACATACGGGTGGTCTGCGTCACCGGCAGCGGCGACAAGGCCTTCTGCTCCGGCGGTGACCTGGGCGGCGGGATGGAGGACGATACGGACCCCATCACCGCCTACGCCAACCTGCTCAAGCGTCTGGCCGGCTTCCCCAAGCCGACCGTCGCCCGGGTGAACGGCTACTGTCTGGCTGGCGGAACGGGCTTCATGCTGGCCTGCGACATCGTCATTGCCAGAGACGACGCGCGTTTCGGGACGCCGGAAGTGAACGTCGGGTTGTTTCCCATGATGATCGGCGCCCTGATCTTCCGCAACGTCCCCCGGAAAAGAGCCATGGAAATGGTGCTGCTGGGCGAACGGTTGACGGCACAGCAGGCCCTGGACATGGGCATGCTCACCCGGGTGGTGCCGGCCGATCGGCTGGACGAAAGCGTTGCCGCAGTGCTGGAAACCCTGGCGGGGAAAAGCCCCATCGGCCTCAAGCTGGGCAAGCAGGCCTTCTATCAGACGGCCGACCTGCCGTTGGAAGAGGCACTGGATCGGCTTTCCCTGGGGCTTAAAAAGGTCATCGCCACCGAGGATGCCAAAGAGGGAATGACGGCCTTCATCGAAAAAAGAAAACCGGTGTTTACCGGAAAATAGGAGTCACCATGACGGAAAAGGACGAAAAACTCATTATTGCCAACTTCAGCGGATTTTTCGGGGACCGCTTCAGTGCCGCCTGGGAGATGATAGAAGGCGGTCCCATCGATGTTTTGACGGGAGATTACCTGGCGGAGCTGACCATGGCCATTCTCCTGAAGCAGAAGATGAAGGACCCGGCCAAGGGTTATGCCCACACCTTCCTAAAACAGATGGAAAAGGTCATGGGGTCCTGCCTGGACAAAAACATCCGCGTCGTTTCCAACGCCGGTGGCCTGAATCCCAAGGGCCTGGCCGAAGAGTTGCAAAAGGTGGCCCGGGCCCTGGGACTTCATCCGACCATCGCATACATCGAAGGGGACGACCTGATGCCGCGCCTTAAGGACCTCCAGGAAAAAGGCGAAGCATTAACCCACCTGGACACGGACGTCGCCCTGAAGGATGCCAAGGGGATGCCCATCACCGCCAACGCCTATCTCGGCGGCTGGGGCGTCGCCCAGGCGCTGGAAAAGGGCGCCGACATCGTCGTCGGTGGAAGGCTCGCCGACGCCGCGCTGGTCATGGGGCCTGCGGCCTGGCATTTCGGGTGGAGGCGCACGGACTGGAACAGGCTGGCAGGGGCGGCCGTGGCCGGACACATCATCGAGTGCAGCGGCCAGGCCTGCGGCGGCAACTACTCCTTTGTCGATGAAATTCCCTCTTACAGCAACGTCGGCTTTCCTTTAGCCGAAATGCACGCCGACGGCTCCTTCGTCATCACCAAACACCCCGGAACCGGCGGCATCGTTTCGGTGGGAACCGTGACGGCTCAGCTCATGTACGAAGTCAGGGATCCCAGATACCTTACGCCGGACGTGGCCACGCGCTTCGACACCATCGAAATCGCCCAGGAAGGGCCCGACCGTGTCGCCGTCAGGGGGGTGTGCGGCGAACCGCCGCCGGACACCACCAAGGTCTGCATCAACAACCTGGCCGGGCACGGAAACACCATGACCCTGCTTTTGGCCGGCCTGGACATCGAAAAGAAGGCCAAAATCATCGAAGACACCCTTTTCGAAGCTTTAGGCGGCAAAGACGCCCTGCAGACCGTCGCGGTGGAGTTGATCCGGGCCGACAAAAGCAATCCGCCCACCAATGAGGAGGCCTATGCCTATCTGCGTCTCGGCATCCAGGACCCGGACCCCAAAAAGGTGGCCATGTTCTCCACCAAATTCGTGGAGCTGGCCCTGTGCACCGTGCCCGGCCTGGCCCTCACGGCCCCGCCGGACAAGGGCAGGCCCATCATCCAGCACTGGCCGACCCTGGTGGCCATGCGGGAAGTTCCCCAAACCGTGGTCATGGACGCGGAAAGCGTCGTCGTGGAGCCGACCCTTTTTGAGGGGGACGCGCCCGTACCCGAACCCGCGGCCGTCAATATTCCGGCGGCGCCCTCCGGCCCCACGACCGCCGTTCCCCTGGGAAGGCTGTTTGCCGCCCGCTCCGGGGACAAGGGCGGCAATGCCAACCTGGGCATCTGGGCAAAGACGCCCGAAGCCTTTGCTTTTCTCCGGCAATTCCTCAGTGTGCAAAAGCTGAAGGAACTGATGCCGGACATGGCGTCTTACGACATCGAAAGGTACGAACTTCCGAACCTTTTAGCCCTCAACTTCTACGTCAAGGGCGTGCTGGGAGACGGCGTCTCGGCCTCCCTGCGCATGGACCCCCAGGCCAAAACCCTGGGCGAGTACCTGCGCACCAAAGTCGTGGACATACCGCAGTCACTGCTGCAGGCGGGTTAGGGAAAAAGAAAATTTGGGGCCCTTTCACGGCATGGTCGGCGTCGAAGCCAGGGTTCTCAATCCGGCTTTCCCCGGCGACACCCTGCATATGGTCAAAGCATGTAACCTTAACAATCATAATTGAGGTCATTATCAACAAACCAGATAAACTCAATTTTAAATAACAAAAGGATGCCTATGAAAACGATCTGCAAAGACCTGGCGGACGAGGGCCAGGCCCTGGACGACATCGTGGCCGATATCGGCGATGCCGACTGGAACAGGGAAACACCCTTCAACGGGTGGACCATCAAGGATGAAATCGCCCACATCGCCTACTTCGACATGTTCGCCCGGCTTTCCGCCACCGACAGGGAGGCCTTTGAAAAGGAGATGACCCGGCTGGCGGCCGACATGAAAAATTTTTTCGAGGTCACCCTGGAGCCGGGGCGCAGCAAAAGCAATGCGGAACTGCTCCAATGGTGGCGCACCGAACGCAAAGCCATGATCGAAGCCTACCAGGCCCTCGACCCCAAGGAACGCCTCCCCTGGCAGCTTCCCATGAGCGCGCGTTCCTCGGCCACCGCCCGTATCATGGAGACATGGGCCCACGGGCAGGACGTCGTGGACGCGCTGGGGATCACGAGGGAACCGACCGATCGTTTGAAGCACGTCGCCCACCTGGGTGTGGCCACCTTCGGGTGGAGTTTTCAATGCCGCGGCCTCGAGAAACCAACCCAGGAAGTCCTCGTGAAGTTGACCGCCCCCGGGGGCAACATCTGGACCTATGGGCCTGAAGGGGCCGAAGACCGCATCCAGGGCGACGCCCAGGATTTCTGCCTGGTGGTTACCCAGCGACGACACTATCTGGACACCGGCCTCAGCATAAAGGGACCGATAGCGGAAAAATGGATGTCCGTGGCCCAGGTGTTTGCCGGACCGCCGGACGAGGGGCCGAAACCGGGCACCTTTCCGAAGCAAGCAGGCTAGCGGCCCAATGCGGACGGGAACAGCTTTCATGCCCGCTTCGCTCACGTTTGTCAACAACGTCGGCTGTGCAGAGGTCAGCAATCGGAGGGCGGAAGACAGCGAAAATTCGACACGGATTACGCGAATTGCCCGGAATGAATAAACAGCCAACCCTGTATAAAATCGACGCAATCCGTAAAATCCGTGTCGGAAAAAGGAAAAAATGAAAACGAAAAAAGTCAAATCACCCGACCAGCTCTACTTTACCGAAGACCACGAACTGGTTCGCAAGGCTGTCCGGGATTTTGTCCGCAGAGAGATTCGGCCCAACCTGGACGAATGGGAAGAAAAGGGGCAGGCGCCGCTCCACGACCTTTTCAAGAAGATGGGAGACTTAGGCTTCCTGGGCATCCGCTATGACCCCGCCTACGGCGGTCAGGGCCTGGACCACTGGTACGACCTGGTTTTTCTGGAGGAGCTCGGACACATCCAGGGATTCGGCCTGCCCGTCGCCATCTCCGTCCAGACCCACATGGCCACTCCGGCAATCCACGACTTCGGCAGCGAATATCTGAAGGAAACCTACCTGAAACCGGCCATCGCCGGCGATATGGTGGCTTCCATCGCCGTCACGGAACCCGGTGCCGGTTCCGACGTCGGGGCGCTGATCACCACCGCCCGGCGGGACGGCGGCGAGTACGTCATCAACGGCTCCAAGACCTTCATCACCAACGGCACCCAGGCGGATTTTCTGACCCTTTTGGCACGCACCAGCGATGACCCGGGATACCACTCCTTCAGCCTTTTCGTGGTACCCACCGATTTGCCCGGCTTCCATGTCAGCCGGAAATTGGACAAGCTGGGCATGCGCTCCAGCGACACGGCCGAACTGTTCTTCGACAATCTCAGGATCCCCAAAGAACACCTCATCGGCAAGGAGGGGGAAGGCTTCATCTACCAGATGCAGCAGTTTCAGCACGAGCGGTTTTCCGGAATCCCCATGGGGTATGTCGGCGCCCGGGACATCATCGACATGACCGTGGGCTACATCAAGGACCGGGTGGTTTTCGGCAAGCCCCTGATAAAACGGCAGGTGCTGCAGCACAGGCTTGCCGAGTGGCTCATGGAGATCGAATGCCTCAAGCGGCTGGCCTATCACATCGTGCGCATGAAAGAAGCCGGTCTGGACGCCGCTAAAGAGATCACCATGGGCAAGCTGAAAGTGGCGCACCTCGTTCAGGAAGTGATCGCCGGCTGCATGCAGATGCACGGCGGCATGGGCTTCATGAACGAAATGCTCATCAGCCGCTATTTTCGTGATTCCCGCGTTATTTCGGTGGGCGGCGGAGCCAACGAGGTCATGTGCCAGGTAATCGCCAAAATGGAAGGATATTGACCCGTTATTTGTAATAGTCGCTGAGGGAGGCATAAATGTCCTGAATATGCTCCTTCATGTTCGCTGCCGCCTTGTCGAGATCCCCGTCCTTGACCCCCTCGTAGATATTGACATGAAATACCAGTGATTTTTTCAGGAGGTCCGGTATGGCGGTGAAGGCTTCCCGGATGAACTGTTCCATCAGACCGCGGATGGTGAGAAACATGTGCTTCATGTAGCGGTTGTGGGAAGCGATAGCCAGGTGCTCGTGAAAGGCCATGTCCAGTTCGGAGTAGCGTTTCATCCGTTCCTCGGCCAGCGCGGATTGCATCCGCGCGACGAGCTTTCCTATCTGATCGATATCTCTTTTGGTGGCATGCTGCACGGCGAGCTCCACCACCCCGATTTCGATGAACCGCCTGGCTTCCAACAGTTCCAGGCTGGCCTCGGCATCCGACAAGAACGGCGGGGAAAGCTGATCCAGCCACAGGGACGGGTTTGCCGACTTGATAACCGTGCCGAGCCCGGGCCGCTGCTCGATGACGCCGATCAGGCTCAGGGTATGCAGCGCCTCGCGCAACGAAGGCCGGCTGACACCGAGCTGGGCGGAAAATTCGTTCTGATTGGGAAGCTTGTCGCCCTCCTTCAGCTCTCCCGCCGCGATCATGCGCTTGATTTCATCGAGAACGGCATCGGCCAGTTTTTTTCTTTTGATGGCAGCCATATCATCACTATGATACCCACTAATTCATACATGTAATTGTCATGAACACCGTATGCATCATTAGGGCTTCGCCCGATAATGACTTCAAGATGCCCAAAACACAGAGCTGAACCCCTGCCGTTCGATCTTAGCGCCGACCGCTTAGTCCTTAACTGCAGCGTGCACGGCATTGAGCCGTTCGACCGCCTCTTCCATCATCTCCTTGAGCAGCTCTGCACAGGTAGGGATGGAATGAATCAGACCGATGGATTGCCCCACCATCATGGGGGCCGCATTCACGTCACCCGTTTCCCAGGCCTTGAGGACGCGCTCCCCTGAAATCAGCGGGATGATCGCTTCCAGGCCACCGCCTTTGGCTTCCGTTTCCAGAACACACGCCACGGTTTCGTTGCGTAACGCCCTGCCCTGGAGATGGATCGACTTGCATATCAAGGCGGTGTCCTGTTCCTGACGATTGACCAGTTCCTGCTTGATGTTGTCGTGAACATCGCACTCCCTGGTGGCCATGAACCGGCTGGCCATCATGACCCCGTCCGCGCCCAGCATCAGGGCCGCCGCCAGGGTGCGGCCGTTGGCGATGCCGCCCACGGTGACCACCGGAATGGAAACCGACTCCTTTATCCTGGGGGTCAGCACCATGGTGCTGACGTCGTCGTCCAGGGGGTGCCCTCCCTCCTCGATGCCCGCCGCATAGATCCCGTCGTAGCCCACCTTTTCAGCATGCACGGCATGGCGCACGGACCCCACCTTGTGAAACAGCTTCACCCCGGCCCCCTTGAGCATGTCGATGTATTCCATGCCGCAGGCCTTGTCGATGGGAGCGCCAGACACTTCGATGCCGGCAACCTGTTCCTCGGCGCACACGCGCAGATACATCTTGTGGTGTTCACCGCTGATACGCACTGATGGTAGAATGGTGACGTTGACCATAAAGGGTTTGTCGGTCAGATTGCGGGTTTCATGGATGGCGTTTCGAAAGTCGTCCTCGGTTTCAAAGTTGGCGGCTGTCAGGTTGCCCATTCCCCCGGCATTCGAGATGGCCGCGCACAGGTTGGGCTTGCAGATCCACATCATGGCACCGCATATGATTGGATAGTCGATGCCGAACATATCGGTAATTTTAGTCTTAATCATTCGGCTCCCCTTTACATCCCTATTTTTTTCTCCATTTCAGTCAAAATCTCGTCCAGCAGCCCGACGATTTCGTCGATCTCGTCCCGGGTCACGATATACGCGGGCCCCAGCATCATCATGTCCCCGGCCTGTCCGCGTTCGCATCCGCCGGAGGTCTCGATCACCAGGCCTTTGCTCTGGGCCTGCATGTGCAGATCGACCCAGAACATCCGGGCCGGATCCAAGGGCTCTCTGGTTTCCTGGTTTCTCACGAACTCCACGCCGCGCATCAATCCTTCGCCGCGGACGTCGCCGACGATCGCATGCGACTTGAGCCCCTCGAGCTTTTCCCCCAAGTATTCACCCATTTCGGCGCAGCGTGCAACCAAATTTTGTTCGTCCAGGATATCCATGGTTTTGTTGGAAACGGCGGCCCCGAGCGGATTTCCGGCCCAGGTGTGCCCGGCGGAGAATATCCCCGATCCCTTGGCGATCGCATCGAAAATTCGGGAGGTGACGGCAACGGCCCCCAGGGGGAAATACCCGCCCGCAATGGCCTTTCCCAGGGCCATGAGGTCCGGCGGCGTCTCGAAGTGTTCGTAGGCGAAGAATTTACCGGTGCGGCCGAAGCCGGTCATGACCTCGTCCATGATCAGCAGGACATCGAATTTGTCGCAGATCTCCCGAATCTTCTTGAAATAGTCCCGACGCGGCGCCGCCGCACAGAGCGACATGCCCGAGAAGGGCTCGGCAATAAAGGCGGAAACGGTGTCAGGACCCTGCATCATGATTTCGTTTTCCAGGGCCTGGGCGCACTCCAGGTTGCACGTCTCGGGCTGCTGCTTGAACCAACATCGGTAGCAATAGCCCGGGGCGATGTGATAGGTGCCGGCAAGATAGGGGACATAGTCGGCCCTGCGGAACGGAAAGCCTGACATTGCCAGGGCGCCCATGGTCATGCCGTGGTAGCTCAACCACCTGGAGATAACCTTGAACTTGGAGGGGTTGCCGTTTTCGATGTGGTATTTGCGCGCCAGTTTGATGGCAGTTTCCGTGGCCTCGGAGCCGCCGGACACCATAAACACCCTGTCCATGACGTTGCCGCTTTTTGCGCAAATACGGGAACAGCATTCCTCCAAAACCGGGGTCGTGAAATCCATGCGGTAGACAAAGGCGGCCTTCTCCGCCTGCGCTTGCATGGTTGCGGCGATCTCCTTGACGCCATGGCCCAGGCTGCAGGTGATCGGGCCGCTGCTGGCATCGATGTAGCGGTTTCCATGCGTGTCGTAGAGGTAGATGCCCTCTCCGCGCTCGATGGCCGGGTACTCGTTGTTGAGAAACACGCTGATTGAATGGCTTTTTTGGGCGGTCATATTTTTTCTCCCAATTTAATAAATTTTCATGGCTACTGCTTATGATGACTACTTGACAATACGAATCCCTGTGCCCTTATCATCTACTCCATTTAATGCTGAAAGAAAATTTTTTAGGGTTCTGACAACTCAATGGTAATTCCGTTGAGCGCTTCGGGCGTGGACAGGGCAATCTTCCTGCCCCGCAGCCCCACTCTCGGCTCCTGGTCCGCCATGGGCACGCCGCGCTCCTTGAGCTTCTCCACGTCCGCTTCTATGCTGTCGGACAGCAGGCAGAAGTGGTGAATCATGTCCCCCTTTTCCTGCAGCATCTGCGCAAGCGGCCCGTCAGGCCCGGCGTCCTGGATCATCTCCAGGCCGATGCCGTTCAGATCCACCACCGCACACCTGAGCCCCGCATCCGGGAATTCCTTCACTTCGGGCGGTTCGATGTCCACAATCTTTGCCAGTGCCGTTACCGTCGATTCGATGTCTTTCACAAAAAGGCCCAGATGGCCGATACCTTTAATCATCTCCCTCCCCTTCATTTAAAAAACACTCTTTCCATTTGGAATCAATACCGGCAAGCCCACATATGGTTATCACCATTACCCAAGCCGACACAAACCTTTATCGGGGCAGGTGACGAAAATCACCTCATCAAATACACCAGCCACATGGCGATCCCGGGAATCAGCGTGGTCAGAAACAGGGCCACCACCTGGGCCCCCAAAAAGGGCCAGGCCTCCCGGGCAATGGCCCCCATTTTTTCGTTGCAGATGGGAGCGGCGATCCAAAGCTGCGGTCCCATGGGCGGTGTGATTTCACCGATGAGAGAACAGAAAATAGACAAAAGACCGTAGAAAACCGGGTCAATGCCCAGGTCTCTCACGCTGGGCATGAACAACGGCAGAACGATGATCACCATGGGAATACTCGAGAAAAAGAAACCCATGACCAGCAGCAGCACCTCCACGGCCAGCAGAAATGCCATGGGGCTGAGTTCCATGTTGACCACCCACTCTCCGATGATCTGGGGGAGCCCGATGTAGCCCAGGGTTTTGCCGAAAAGATCACCGCCGATATACATGAGGTAGATCATGCTGGACAGCTTGGCCGTGTCCACCAGTGAATCGATAAACCCCCGCCAATCGAGTGCCTTGTATATGAATATTCCCAGGATCAGGGCATAGTAAACCGAAACCGAGGCCGCCTGGGTCGGGCTGAAAATCCCGCTGTAGATGCCTCCCAACACCACGAGGGGCATCAGCAACACGGGGAAAACCTGGATCAGGGCTTTCCAGCGTTCATCCCAGGATGCCTTTCCCCGCAGGGCATACTTGCGGCGTTTGGATATGACCACCGCTACAATGCACATCAAAAAAGCACTCAGAAAGCCCGGACCGATGCCCGCCATGAACAGGTCGGCGATGGAAACCTGGTTGAAGGCCCCGAACAGGATGAAAAACAGGCTGGGCGGTATCAGCATGCCCAGTTCCGCCGCGCACACGGTCATGCCCGAAGAAAAGGGGCGGTCATACCCCGCATCGACCAGGATGGGGACGACTACCGTGCCGATGATCGCCAGGCAGGCCGCAGCCGACCCGGATATGGAGCCTAAAAAAGCGGCAAAAACAATCGTGGCCACGGCCATGCCGCCCGGCCAGTGCCCCACCATGGCACTCATGAAATTGCGCAGCGGGACCATGCCGCCGCTCTTCAGAATCAAATTGCCGGCCAGAATGAAAAAGGGCATGGCCAGCAGGGTGTAGGAGTTTATCGTCGAAAAAAAGAGCTGGGCCACGTTGGGGGTGGGGAATCCCATGGAATACAGTAAAATGATAATCGACCCCACACTGAAAGCGATTGCCAGCGGCGACCCCAGCATAAAAAGGAGTATCATGGCCCCGAGGCCGATATATTCGAATAGTTCCATCTAGCGGTGACTCCTGTCTTGGGTTACCATTTTTTACGGGCAGCCCTTACCAGTTCGGCCAGGGCGATCAGCGTGAAGATGCCCATGCCAAGGGGGACGCACAACTCCACGATCCATTTTGGAACCGGAATGTAGCGGGGAAAAATAGAGCCCCGTACATGCAGCTGCTGCAGGAAAAGGATGCTCCCCCAGGTGATGAAAGCCCCGTATGCCAGGGTAATCAGTGCCAGCCCGACCTCCAGGGCCCAGCGGCCCCATCCGCTGAACCTGTCCCTGATGAAATCGATGGACACGTGCCCGCCGCCCGGCAGCAGAAAACCGGTGATGAGCAGCAGGGCCCACACTGTCAACCAAACCGAAAAATCGAAAAAAAGGTCGAAAGACACCTTGAACACCACACGGGCGATAATTTCGGCCATGCTGATGGTTACCGCGACAAATAAAATAATGCCGCAGGACACCTCGGCGAACCTTCTGATCCGCGCATACAGGCCGTTTTCTCCTTTGTTTGTCATGGGGCATTACCTCCGGAAATTATCAAACCGGGCTGCCGCCGCCCCTCGGCGGCAGGCGGCGGCCCGGTTTGCATCCATGCTACTTCGACGCCTCGATGGCTTTGATAAGTGCGGGATCCAGGCCTTCCAAAGCGCTGGATCCTGCCGCCTTCATGGTCTTTTCCCATGTTTCATTTTCGGCGGCACTCAACTCGATCAGTTCCAGATCCGGGTTGGCCGCCCACCCCTGGGCAATGGCGCCCTGGGCGTTTTCGAAATAAGGGGCTGTCTCAATACGGTCGAAAACATCCTTGATGGCCGTGCGCTCTTTTTCCGGCAGGCCATCCCACCACTGGGAGCTGGCCACGATACACAAAGGCTGAATGGCCCAGGTGTGCTTGACGCAGTACTTGGTGTAACGCGGCAGATCATAAAAATAAAATGCGGCAAACATATCGGTCAAGAGGCCGTCTATCATGTTGGTCTGCAGGGCCGTCACCACTTCCGTGTAGGGTAGGGAAATGGGGGTGGTTCCCATGGCCTTCAACGCCTTTGAAAAACCCTCGCCGCCGGCGAAACGGATCTTCTGCCCCTTCAAATCGGCCATTGAGTTGACCGGCCCCTTGTTCGTATAAAGATACCAGTCACCGGCACTGGCCATCCACTTTAAAATAGTGACCCCTTTTTCCTTGGCCATGTTAGCGGCCACTTTTTTCCAGACAGGCGTGTTCATGGTGCGCATGAAGTGCCCCCAACTGTTAAAAACCCCCGGCGATTCCACCGCCTTCCAGGCTGGTTCGAGCTGCTCCATGTAGTGGGGGCCGCTGAAGGTCAGTTCGGCGGCACCGGAAGCCACACCGGTGAGGCACTCGTTGGGATCGCTGAACAGGGTGTTGACATATTTAAGCGCATACTTGCCCTTCAACGCTTGGTAGGTGCGTATCCGGTAGTCCAAGGCACCGAAGTACATGTTCACCGACATGGCTTCCACACTGCCTTCCTGAGCACCTTCAGTGGCCCCGACGAGAACGAATTTAATATTTTGCTTTTTGGCCAGGGCATTTCCCGGAACGAAAACGACCATACCAACCATCAGACAGGCAACAAGAATCGCAATCGTAACGCCAGAAATTTTTTTCATGACCATTTCCTCCTTTTGGTAATTATGTTCACTTATGGTTCCCACACTTCCGATTCGACCCGATAACCACAAAGCTACAACGTATTAGCCTGGCAATTAAATAGCCTACCCTGTCATGCTGGACTTGATCCGGTATCCATTACCTATTACTGGATTCCTGCCTTCGCAGGAATGACGGAATTGAGCTATTTAATCGCCGGATCAGTATCATAACGTTCACATCTCTCTTGACGAAGTTAACCCTCCAACTTCTCCTCGACGTTGCAAAAGCCTGAGGGCTTCAGGCGACCTTCGACAATAGACCGAGCATCGCCCTGGCCTCGTCCGGTGTGGCAACGGGTCGCTCGGCCACCCTGGCCAGGTCTCTGACCCAGACGGCCTGCTCCCAGCTGCCTTTGGCCAGCTCGCCGCCCGGCATTTTCACGTTGTCTTCCAGACCGATGCGAATGTGACCACCGGTGATGGCGCTGAGCATGGCCGCCTTCTGCTGGTGGGGTCCCACGCCGCACACGCTGTAGGTGGCGTTTGCCGGCAGCTGTCCCACCAGACTCATGTGAAGCGTCGGATCGAACTGCATACCGCCGGCCACCCCGTAGACAAACTGGAAGTGCATGGGCTGCTCGAAGACCCCCTCTTTGCGGTTCAGCAGGATGCAGTTGTACAGCCCGCCCGGATCGAAGATCTCGCACTCCGGCTTGATGTCGTGCTCCCGCATCCGGCGGCCGAAGTCTTCCATCATGGCAAAGGTGTTGTCATAAATGAACTCGATCATGACTTCACCTGATTTGTGGTCGGCCACGGCAAAATTCATGGAGTTGGTGTTGTAGCTGGCCATCTCCGGTTCGACCGCCAGAGCGGGAGCAACGCGTTCCTCCGGCTTGGTCAGCATGGCGCCGGTGCTGATGTTGATAATCATTTCCGGACAGCGCTCCTTGACCGCGGCGACGATGTCACGATGGGCCTGCACATCCATGGTGGCCATTCCCGTGGAAGGATCCTTGGCGTGAATGTGAACGATGCTGACCCCCTCCTGCAAACACCGGTAGGACTCCTCGGCAAACTCCTCGGGTGTGTAGGGTGTGTTGGGATTGTTGTGCTTGGTGGTGGCGCCCCCTGCCAGGGCGGCCGTGATGATCAGTTTTTGTTTCATTTTGCCCTCCTATGTGTCTCATTCAGGTAAAAACGTATTATCAGTCCCGGTATTCGGCTTGCGGCAGGGATACTCGCTGCTGCATTCTGCCTACTCTCTATTGTAAAACGGCCTCAGCTATTGGCTTGATCTGCTCCAGAGCCTTCCTGTACCGCTCGCTGATGAGGTCCACGATAGATACATCCATGGGTGTTGAAATTATGAAACCCACCATGCCCTTGGCAATGGCATAGACGCCCTGATTCAACAGGGCCAGGTGAAAATCCTGGGCCAGCTCGAGGGTAGGAATGACCGCTGTGACCGCTTCCCTGGCATTGCGAAAGGGCGTATCGAAAAAAAGGGAAAATGCAGCCGATCCGACGCCGCAAACCTGGCCGGTAATCCCCACTTCATCCATGGCCTTTTTGAGGTTCCCGCTCAGGCGCTCACCCAGCCCGTTGATTCGATCGATTTCTTCCCGCCCCAGGAGGTCCAGCGTGGTCATGCCCGCCGCCATGGTCAGGGCATTACCGCTGAACGTCCCGGAGTGCGTAACGGCATTCGGTTGCGTGGGGTCGAACATCTGCATAATGTCCGCCCGTCCCCCAAAGGCCCCCACCGGGAGGCCGCCGCCGATAATCTTACCCAGCGCGGTGAGGTCCGGTCGGACATTCTCCACCAACTGCCTGCCGCCGGTACTAAACCTGAAAGTGATAACTTCGTCGAAGATCAGCAGGGCGGCGTGGGCATCCGCCAGTTCGCGTAGTCCGGCCAGATACCCCTTATCGGGCACGATGCCTCCTCCCTGGGTGAGAACCGGCTCCACCACGATGGCCGCCACCTTCCCCTTTTCGGCCTCCATGATCCGCCGCATGGCATTCAGGTCGTTGTAGGGGGCGATGCGCACATCATTAAGGATAGCCGGCGGAACACCCGGCTCCACACTGGCCTTGGGCAGATCATCGGCCGTCAAATCCGGAAGCAGGTTGACTTCTACATAGTCATGACTGCCGTGGTATCCCCCGTCTATTTTAACGATGATGTTCTTTTTGGTGAAGGCTCTTGCCGCCCGGATGGCGAACATGGTCGCCTCGGTCCCGGAATTGCAGAACCGTAAGGATTCCATGGATGGAATGCGGCCGCATATCTTCTCCGCGTGCAGGCTTTGCAGTTCCGTGGGCGCGGCGTGAGCAGATCCCCTGGCGGCCTGCTCACAGATGGCGGCGACTACCTGCGGGTGGGCATGCCCGTGCACCAGCGACGTCATGTTGTTGACACAGTCGATGTATTCGTTGCCGTCAAGGTCGTAAAGAAAGCATCCCTTGCCTTGGGCGGCATAAAACGGGTAGGGCGGATAGTACGCCACCGACCGCGTGTCCCCGCCGGGCAGATACTTGATTGCTTTCTTGCGAAATTCAAAAGAAGCTTTGGTACGCGCCTGATACTCAACCAGGATTTCCTGTTTTGCTTTCTGCGCTTTCTCGCTGCTCATAATTTGCTCCTTTCCATTCATTCATAGCATGACAAATAATGTCAGTTGTAACCGATCACTACTGCCACCAGCGGAAATACGATGCAGATGCCCATGGTGACGAGATGAAGCGGCAGGGACCAACGAATCCAATCTTTGTAACTGATCCGTGCCAGCAGACCCGGAACGGCCAGGGTGGGTACAACCGATCTTAAGGGGCTTTTGATCGAATCCATGGAATGGGATGTCATGGTGATCCTTTTTACTGCATGTGTCTCAGAAAACGTTGCCTGTATTCTATGCCGCTGCAGTCATTTTTTATGCACAATACTGAAAGCGAACGGCCAAAAGCTTACCTCTATGCCTGGCTCATTTGAATTTTGGCTGTTCGATAAAGAACCATCGCCCGATGGAGGGCATTAGATCATGAAAGCCCCTCCATTGACATCCAGGGTAACGCCGGTAACGAAAGGTGTGTCGATCAGGTAGGAAAAGGCCCGCACCACATCGTCGGCCCTGCCCAACTTTTTTACAGCCGTTTTCCGTTTCAAGGCCGCCTTGTCCCCGCTCGACCATTCCCTGAAGATGCCGGCGTCCTCGATGAATGCCGGGGCGATGGCGTTGACGGTGATGCCGTGGGGCCCCAATTCCCGGGCGGCATAGCGCGTCAACCCCAGCATGCCGGCCTTGGAGGCGGCATAATGGGGTCCCACGACGCCGCCTCCCCGGGCCGCAAGGGAACTGACATTGACAATTCTGCCGTATCGTTCCCGCTTCATAAGGGGAACGACCTCTCTGAACCAGTAGAAAGCGCTGCTGAGATTGATCCTGATGGTATCGTCCCAGGAAGCGGTCGTGATTTCTTCGAAGTTCTGGCGGGGCATGATGCCGGCGTTGTTCACCAGCACGCCGACGCCTCCCAACTCTTTTTTTACGGTGTCGGCATGTTGGGAAACCACTTCAGGATCGCCGGCGTCCCCCTTCAACACGATGATCCGGTTTTCGCCGGCAAGCCCCTGCAGTCGCTCCCTGGCCTCATCCGCCGCTGCATCATTGTGACAGTAGGTAAGACATAGGGAATAGCTTCTCTTAACCAAGAAACGGGCAATTGCCAGACCTATTCCCCTTGTTCCGCCGGTGACAACGCCGACCCGACTAGACATGGCACCCTCCGTTTTTCAAATTAGATGTCCGCCAAAGATAATCTGACAATATGATCATCTAATCATTTGCACATGTCAAGAAAAAAATGTCATGATTCCGTTGGAGCGGTATAGCGCTCGATGATGTCCATGAGCACCTCGCGACAGCCGCTAAAATCCACCAAATCCGGCGTTGCCACCCACTGCAGGATCAACCCGTCCAAAGCCCCCTGAATAATCGGCACCACCTTAGCCACCGAAAATTGACCGAACTCCCCGTTTTGCCGGCCGCGTTCCAGAATGTCGGACAAATAGCCAAAGCAGCGTTCATTGATCTCCCTTGACCACGGATGGCTTTGATTGGCGACAGGGGTGAGGTCGAATCCCATGGCGAACAGCGCAATGAATTTATTGTAATTTATCTTTACGAACTCAAAATGGGCCTTGGCATAGGATCGCAGCCTCCCTTGCGCGGTTTCGTGCCGCTCCACGCGCTGCCGGCGATAATCGAAAAGTTCTTCGATGAGAGCCGACCAGATGGCGCTCAGCAATTCCTCGCGTGTATTGAAATGGTAATAGATGACCCCCTTGCTGATACCCGCCTCTTTGGCAATGTCCTGAATGGTAGTGTCCCGGTATCCCCTCTTCTCGATCTCCTGGATGGCGATTTCCAATATCTGCTTGCGGCGGGCTTCTTCGATAAAGGTTGGTTTGCGTTGCTTGCGGTTGGTGACTGTGGCCATAATTTAACCTTTCTGTTAAAAATCTGACGCTAAGTCAAATTTTAACAGAAAGGCTAAACCCTTGTCAAGAAGATGTACCGATTTTTCCCGGCGTGGCCGGCAGCTATCCGCCGGACTGAAGATATTGAATGAACTAACAAGCGATGGCAGGCTATAATCACGAAAACACGAAATTTCCCTTGAAAATTTCGTGCGTTAAAAATTTCGTGCTTTCGTGATAGAGGTCGTTGAGAGCGAGTTATGACAGCTTGGCCGCGTTCTCGGCAATCATCTTTTTAAAACGCGCGTTCATCCGCCCCATAAATTCTTCGAAGGATATCAGCGGCGCCGCAACGGCATCCTGCAGTTCGGCGGATACGGCCCCTTTGGACACCGCCTCCACGCCGGCCCTGTAAAAGGCGTCGCGAACCGCATTGACCTCGTCCGGCTTTTCCGGCTGCAGCATCTCCATGGCGCCACCCATGGGGCGGACGAGCGCGCCCATGTACTCGCCCGTGGCAAAGTTGGCGGCGATGGCCTGCATGTGCCGGATCATGGGATCGAAGTTGTCCCTTTCCCCGAAACCGCAGGTGGAAAGGAGCAGGAGTTTGCGGATCTTCTTTTCCTTACCCCGGCTGGGGTGACGCGCGTGCCCGTCACGATTCTCGATAAAGGGCATTCCGCCGGCGATGAGCCTGTCCAGCATGGTCTTCATCTGGGCGGTGAAACCGTCAAAGTAGACCGGGCTGCCTAACACGATAATGTCGGCCGCCTTTATTTTTTTCCGGATCGTCGCCATGTCGTCGTCGTGAACGCATTTCCCCGGGTGCACGAACCAGCAATTGAAGCAGCCGATGCAGTAGTTTATCTTCTGCCGGGCGATATACACCGTCTCCGTCCGAGCGCCGGCGGATGCGGCACCCTTTAAAAAAATCTGCAGCAGGGAGTCGGTGACCCCCTTTTTCATCCTGGGACTGCCGTTGAAGGCCAACACGTTCATGCTATTCCCCTCCCAATAAAAGCGGGTACCACGCTTTTATGAAACGCGACTGCGTCGCTATTCAACCGAAAGTGTACGATTGCAATTGTCAGGTTCAAACTTTTATCAGCGATTAAAACAGAAAACAATGGACGGGTGTCCATCAGTCATATTATTATAGCCGCAGCTATCATTTTTCACCTTTGGGTTGGGGTTCATTCTGTAACCTGAGTGTCAGTTTCTGATGAAGAGGAGAAGATTCATGAAAAAGCCTTTGATTACCCTGCCGTTCACCCCCCTATTGATCATCCTCGTACTGTCGCTGCTTTTCGGGTGCGGCGGCCCCCAGATAAAATTGTTCAGCGACGCTTCGGACCCCCTTCAGGAATACACCATAACGGGCGAGGGGCAGGATAAAGTGCTGGTGATTTCCATTCACGGTGTCATATCCACCAACCCGAAAGAGGGCTTCCTGCGCAGCATGCCCAGCATGGTGCAGGAAACCGTGGCCCAGTTGGAAAAGGCAGAAAAGGACAAGCACATCAAAGCCCTGCTGATCAAGGTGGATTCTCCCGGCGGAGCCGTGACTGCCGGTGACATGCTCTACCACGAGATTGTTGCATTCAAGGAAAAAACCGGCGTCAAGGTCGTGGTGGCAATGATGGGAACGGCGGCCTCGGGCGGGTACTATGTATCCCTGCCGGCGGATACCATCATCGCCCATCCGACAACCGTCACCGGGTCCGTGGGCGTCATTATCATGCGGCCCGACATCAGCGGCCTGATGGAAAAAATCGGCGTCAAGATGATAGTCAACAAATCGGGCAAAAACAAAGACATGGGGTCGCCCTTCCGTCCGGGCACCGCAGAAGAGCAGGAACTGCTGAAACGGGTTACCGACGATCTGGCAAACAGGTTTCTCACCCTGGTTCAAAAACACAGAGGCATCGATGAAGCCGCCCTGGCGGAAGTGGCCACGGCCAAGATCTACCTTGCCAAAGATGCCGAGCGGCTGGGCCTTGTCGATCGAATCGGTTATCTCGACGATGCGCTGGAGGAAGCCAGGACCCTTGCCGGGCTGCCGGAGAACGCCACGGTAATTGCCTATCGCCGCACCAAGTTCCCGGATGACAACCTCTACAACAGCGCCACCTCCCACTATGGCGGAAAAGAAGGGGTTGCGCTCATTGACACGGGGCTGCCCGGATCCTCGGCGGCAGCGCTGACGCCCGGATTCTACTACCTCTGGACGCCCGGCCTGGGCATGTAAATAAAAGCGAGGGGCTCGTTTTTACGATAGGGAACGGGTTTCATCAGGGTGCGACAAGTATGCGGTCTACGGCCTCGGCCACCGTTGCCCAGCGCCGTTCCCGCCCGCGGCCGCCCGTGAAGACCAGACTTTCGGCATAGTTGTCCTGGAGTGACTCGATGAGAGCAACCGCCTCCTCATTGCGGCCTTCGCGCAAATATCGCCGTGCCAGGTAGAGCTCTATGTTGGGAAGGGCTTCGATACCGCGGTCGGTTACTACCGTGGCGGCAACGCCACCGCTTTGTTCCTGCAGCATGGCATGATAGTTTTCCACACCGGCCTCGTCCCGGGACCACATGGCGGCAAAGGCGCGCTCGGCGATTACCATGGCCGTGGCGTATGCATCCGGATACTTGTCCAGCATTTCGACAAAGGCCGCTTCGCGGTCATCGATGTCCCCGCCCTTTCCTCCTCTGATCCGGGCGCGATTGTACAATTCGTCGAGGTATTCATCGAACAGGTACCGGTCTTGACGATGCTGGGATTCATTCCTCTCCATCAGGGTTTGGCGGGAATCCGATGCCCGCCGCCGCTCGGCATATTCACTGTACATGCCGCTTAACACCTCGGGGTCGATGCCACCCCCGGCCGCCAGCCGATCCAGGCCGGTGGAAGCCATGATTTCCCTTATCGTTTCAAGCTCGGCCCTGTTTGCGGAAACGCCCGCGCGAACTTGCTCGGCTAAAGATTCTTTTGCGGGAGGGAAGATAGCCGCGCGTGACCGCAGCCGTGCGGCCGGTTCTCGATCTTCCAGCGCTGTGGTCAGGGTTTCCAGCCTCTTTTCGACCCCGGACAGACGGTTTTCGAAAATGGCAAGCCGGGTGGTCTGAAATGCGCGATTTTCGCCGGCAAGAACGGTGAGGCGGTATCCCATATAGATCAAGACCAGAAACAATACGACCTCTAACCCCGCCAGCAGAACTTGAAATGTTTTCCGCTCCGCTTTTTTCATATTCGACCTCGACGTTTCAGCCCGGGGTTGACGCAGGCTACCGATCTGTAAGATGATTATACATGGGTTCAATTTGGGTTATATAGCAGATCGGTTCTCGGGACATCATCTTGCCAAATATTGTAACATATACCAAAGGAGACGCATCATGACAATTCAGGAAATGCTGGACCGCATGGCTTGGCTGGGACACGACACCTTCAGGATCGACGGCTCCAAAACCGTGTTTTTCGATCCCTACGATATAAAAACGGCCGCCGCGGCCGACCTGGTGCTGGTCACCCATGAACACTTCGACCATTGCTCCCCCGACGACATCCAGAAACTCCTGACGCCGGAAACCGTCATCGTCACGGAAAAGGACTCCGCCCGCAAGCTTTCCGGCACCATCGAAATCATGAAGCCGGGAGACAGCCTGACCATCGGCGGTGTCATCATCGAAGCCGTCCCCGCCTATAACGTCGACAAAAATTTCCATCCCAAGAAAAACGGGTGGCTGGGATTCGTTCTGGAAATGGACGGCGTCAGAATTTACCATGCCGGCGACACCGATTTCATACCGGAAATGAACGACCTGAATGTCGACATCGCCCTGCTGCCGGTTTCCGGCACCTACGTCATGACGGCGGATGAAGCCGTGGAAGCGGCCCTGGCGATCGATCCCGGCGTAGCCGTACCCATGCACTACGGCGCCATTGTCGGAAACGCCGGCAATGCCGAGGTGTTCGAACAAAAGCTCGCAGGCAGGGTCGACGTCCGCATCTACTAAGGGATTGGGGAAATGGAATGAAATCAATCCCCGCTACCCTGCCACGGAAATACTTTCAGGCAATGATCGCCTTGGCCGGGATGAGTCCGGTGGCGCTGGCGGAAATGATATTGCCGGCCACACCGGGACCGTCCCCGGCCACGTACATCCCCTTGATCCCGGTTTCCAGATTGTTGGACGTTTCCACCTGGGTGGCAAAAAATTTGATCTCGGGCGCATAGAGCAATGTTTCGTCGTTCGACACACCGGGAACGACGCAGTTCAGCTTGTCCAGCCCTTCGATGATGTTGGTCAGAATCCGCTCCGGCAGGGCCATGGCGATGTCACCGCAAACCACGTTGTTCAGCGTGGGTTCGATGTAACCCTTGTTGACCCTGTGCCAGGTGCTGCGCCTGCCGCGCTTCAGGTCACCGAAGCGTTGCAGAATCGGTTTTCCGCCGCCGATGAGCGTGGCCAGGCTCCCGATGGATTCACCGTAGGCCTGGTTGTCGGTGACCGGCTCCGTAAGGACCACCTTGGAAAGAAAGGCGAAATTGGTGTTGTTCGATTTGTTGCGAAGATAGGCGTGCCCGTTCACACAAACGAAACTGGCATAGTTTTCCAGGGAAACGAAACCGCCCAGATTGGTGCAGAAGGTACGGGTCTGGTCGTCATATTTGGTGGTCTGGATGAAAAAAGTCGGATCGTAGATCACCTCACACAAATCCTGCATGATGTCGTTGTGGACCTCGACCCGCACCCCCACCTCGATGCCCCGCTGTTCGACGCCCAGACCGTTTCGGGCGGCCAGGCTGCCGACCCAGTCGGCCCCCACCCTGCCCGGGGCCAGAATCACGTTTTTGGCCCCATAGGAGCCCTTGCTGGTAACGACGCCGGCCACGCGCCCCTTTTTGACGATCACGTCCTTCACCTCCTCGGAGGTGTGGACCGTGACGCCCTTTGACCGGATGTGTTTGGCCAGTCCTTCGATGTGGCCGGGAAGGCAGTCGCTCCCCAGATGCTTCTGCTTGATGATCAAGAGGTCGATGCCGTACCGTTTGGCATTTTTACGGATGTTCTTTGCCGCTTCCATGTCGGTGGGATAGATCGGCCCGTCCATGCCGAACCGGTTGAAAATCGCCTCCGTCTCGTCGATCAGTGCCTCGGCTTGGCGCTGCGGCATGAACTGGGTCAGATCGGTCTTGCCCAATTTGTGAATGTAGTTCAGCTTGCCGTCCGAAAACAGCCCGGCCCCGCCGATGCCGCAGAGGATGTTGCAGGGGCTGCATTTGACGCACGACTGGTCGTCCTTTATGGGGCACACCCGCCGTGTGGCGCCTTTGCCCTTCTCGACGAGCAGCACGCTGAGGTCGGACTGCTCGCTCAGGTAGTAGGCTGCAAAAAGGCCGGCAGGCCCTCCGCCCACGATGATGACGTCATAGGTTTTTTGGGGGGATTTTTTTCCGGCCATTTTTTTACCCCTACTGCATCAGAAGCACACAATCACATGAAACGCCCGGTTCGGTAAAAAAGCGTTTCACTTCTTTATGGTTGAGATGCATCAAAATTTTCCATCAGCGAACTTGCAAACTTGATGGTCACTTCTCTTGAGCTGGGGGTGAATGTGTATCCGTCCTTTTCCGGCTTCACCGTGTACGTCCCGTTGGGAACATCCGAGAAGGAATATGCTCCCAAAGAATCGGTTACACACGACCGGCCCCCGGGAATTAGAATGACGTCCACCCCTTGGAAAGAGCCATTGTCTTTGAGTATGACGCCCTCGATATGATAGTGCATCTCGCTGAATTCGGGAATTAAATCGATACGGTAATCTTGTTGACCTGACTGCCCGAAATTCTCCGACGCCCAAAAATCCTCGTCTTGGTCGTTGGCGACTTTGTGCAGGACGAAATAGAAGGTGCCGTCTCCTTCGGGGACTTCGATGACGGTATCGAAGGCCCATGTATTGTCCGACGTCCAGAAGCCTTCTGAGATGTCATGTTCTCTGGTCACGCTGACGGTCCTGGTCGTATCGTTCGTCACGGCCTCGATGCGGTAATAGCGTTGATCGTCGTCATACACCCGGTCCAGATAGTGGGCCGACACATGGATATCCACCGAAACGTTGGGGACGTCGGCACCCCCGCCGCCCCCGCCCGAGCATCCTGCGAAAACCAGGAGGAAAACGGCCAGTAACGGGTTGAAAAAGCGTCCGCAACCCATCTGCCCCGCAGGTAACTCTATTGCCATTAAACATCCTTTTGCATCCGATCCGGTATCGTGCCGTGTTCCGGAAATGCGTTCCGCATGCTGCGTTTTTCCCGCAGTGTCAATGACGGGAGGCCGGGAAGCCCGAGCACCACCCCCGGAAAGTCCGGCGTGGTCCTTCCCAGGAAAGGTTTATTGGTTCAGCATACAGGATCGAGCGTCATTTTTAAACATATAATTTACATACATTTCACGACAAACCGGGTGCGCTGGAGGAGCAATTCTGGTATGGTCCGTCTCAATTGTCCGAAAAGCGCCTGGTCGACATGGGCTGAAGCTTGTCACTGCCCATGAAATTGGATGCACGCTCACGAATCCCAAAGGAAGTCAAATGGAAAAAGGTTCGACTCTCCCGGTGGCAGGTTTCCCCGGGCTGCGGTGGCAGATGCCGGCGGTATTAATGCTCACGGTCCTGGTCTCATATCTCGACCGCATGAACATCACCTATGCCATCGCCAAAATAGGGGCCGAGTACGGCTGGACAACCAAGGAAATAGGCAGCTATGGCGGCCTCTTGATGAGCATCTTCTACGTGGGATACGGGCTGGCCAACATACTGCTGAGTCCTCTGGGCGCCAGGTTCGGCCCCCGGAAAAGCCTGATGGTCATCATCGTTCTGTTTTCCTTTTTCACGACGTTGAGCGCACCGGTCGCCATGATGTTCACCGCTTTCATCATCGTGCGCATCTTCCTCGGCTTTGCCGAAGGCATCCACTTTCCCATGAACAACATCGTCATCCGCAACTGGTTTCCGGCTCACGAGAGATCCCGGGCCAACGGCATCTGGTTGCTTGGGCTGTTTCTATCCATGGTGCTGGCGCCCTTTGTCGTTGTCCCCATCATCGAACACTGGGGATATCGCGTCATGTTCTACACGCTGGGCATTGCCGGCCTGCTGATTTCCATACCCGCCGTCATGGCTTTCATTCACGACACCCCTGAAGACCACCCCGGAATTTCCAAAAATGAACTGGCATATATCCAAGCGGGCATGGAAGATGAGGAACCGGCAACCACCACCGTCTGGGCCGGCTATCGGTCCTTTTTCGGCAAAAGCGCCTACTGGATGGCCATGCTGGCCGGAACGACCAACAACATGGTGGCCTTTGGTCTGCTGAGCTGGCTGCCGACTTTCTTCACCGAGGGCAAGGGGCTGCCCTTTTCGAGCCTCACATGGGCCAGCTCCATCCCATACTCCCTTTCGCTCGTCGGCATCATGCTCTGGTCCTATGTGGGGGACAAAACCAACAAGAGGGCCTACCTGGCCGGCATGGGATTCTTCGGTGCCGGCATTTGCGCCTACTTCGCCATTACGGCAAACAACATCTACCTCGCCGTAGCCATCTTTACGTTGACCATATTCATCCAGGTGACCTATGCCTGCAACGAATACGCCATCATCCAGCGCATCGTCCCCAGGCAGAACCTGGCAGCCGGCGTGGGATTTTACAACGGCATCTGCATGCTCCTGGGCGGCGCCATCGGACCGGTAATCGTCGGCCAGGTCCTGGCCGCAACGGGCAGCTACACCTCGGCGATATTGTCCATCTCATTTCTGTGCGTCCTGGGAGGCGTTTTTATGATAATACTGGGAAAAATGATCGACTATTAACGAAACAACTCCGGGTGAATCGCATGCCGAAAGTCGTATTGATCACAGGGGCATCTTCTGGGTTCGGCAGGTCCACGGCCGAACACCTGTCTGAAAACGGCCTGTGCGTGTGGGGGACGAGCCGCAAAGCCGGTGCTCCCGCTGCTGTCGCCGGCTACACCATGGTCGGCATGGACGTACGGGATGCCGTGTCCGTCAACAACGCCGTCGCAACCGTCGTCGAACGGGAGGGGCGTATCGATGTACTCGTCAACAACGCCGGAATCAGCCTGGTCAGCCCGCTCGAGGAAACCCCGCTCGAAACCGTTCACGCGGTCTTGGATGTCAATCTCTACGGCGTTCTCCGGGTATGCCAGGCGGCGGCACCGGTCATGCGGCAGAACGGCGGCGGGACTATCATTAACATCAGCTCTATCGGCGGTCTCATGGGCCTTCCGTTCAGGGGGGTCTATTCTGCCAGCAAGTTTGCCCTGGAGGGATTGACCGAGTCCCTCAGCATGGAATTGCAGGCGTTCGGCATTTCGGTGTGCATGATCGAACCCGGTGATTTCAAGACGAGCATCGATCAGAACAGGCTCGAGGTCGTCCTGGGGGAGGATTCGCCCTACGGCGGCATGAGCGCCGCGGTGGAGGAAATAGCGAATCTGCAGGTGAAAAAGGCCGCCGGTCCGGCATTGATGGGCCCGACCATCTACAAAATCATCCACAGCAGGAAACGCAGGCTGCGCTACAAAATCGGTTCACCCACCGAAAAGCTGTCCGTCCTGCTGAAAAAAGTGCTGCCCGGCCGCATGTTTGAAAAAATCATTCTCGGCTACTACAAATCCTGACGGCGAAGCATTCGGCGGCTTTATCTTTTCCCGTCAACCGCGTGGGCGAGTTCATCCGGCTGTGGAGAGAAGGCAGGGCCGTCACTCCCGGTTTTCCACCCTGGCCCTTTTCGACAGGATGGCGGCCGGGTCGATCTCACCGAGGCGGTTGTAAACATAATCGGGCCGATACGGGAAACGGTCCATCTCTTCCCTGGAGGTCACCCCGGACAGAACCAGGCAGGTTGTCATGCCGGATTCCAGTCCGCCGACGATGTCCGTATCCATTCTGTCGCCGATCATGAAACAGTTGGCCGAATGAACCCCCAATTTCTTCCTTGCCCAGAAATACATGGCCGGGTTCGGCTTTCCCAGAAAATACGGGAAGACACCGGTAGCCTTTTCGATGGGCGCCACCAGCGCACCGCACGCCGGTATGGGTCCCCGCCGGTTGGGACCGGTGACATCCTGATTGGTGGCGATGAACTTTGCGCCCTCCTGAATCAGCCAGGTCGCCTCGATAATTTTCTCATAATCATAGACATCCGTTTCAGCCAGGATGACATAATCCGGCCTGTCGGCGGTGACGTCGATGTTCCTTTTTTCCAGTTCTTCCAAAATCCCGGGGCCGCCGATGACGTAGGCCGAACACCCCTCCGGCCGCTGCATTTCGAGAAAGGTGGCGGTGGCCATTGCCGACGTGTAAAAACAGCCCTCGGGGACATCGATGCCCATGTCTGCAAGGCGCTCTTTCAGTGCCAGGGGCGTGTGAAACGAATTGTTGGTCAGAAAAATGAACTTGAAGTCCCCCTGCATCATTCTTCCGACAAACTCTCTGGCGCCGGGAATCAAGGCCGACCCCGTGTACACGACGCCGTCCATGTCCAAAATAAACGATTTCTGGTAGCTCTGATTTTCCAAAGGTGTCATGGTTCCTCTGTTCACCCCATCCTCGCAGCGTCGAGGTCCACCCGACGTTGCTAGGCTGGGGATTAGATAGTTTGTGATTTCGACGCTATTTAAAGTCGGAACCTTGAAAAGCCCTGCCGACGATTTCCCGGGCTTCTTTCTGAATCTGCTCCAGGTGAGCGCGGCTTCTAAAGCTCTCTGCATAAATTTTATAAACATCCTCGGTACCCGATGGCCGGGCTGCAAACCACCCGTTCTCCGTAACGACTTTCAGTCCCCCCAAGGGGGCCTGATTTCCCGGGGCCCGTGTATGCTTGGCCAGGATGGGCTCTCCGGCCAGTTCTCCGGCTGTGATCATTTCAGCGGAAAGCTTTTTCAATATGGCCTTTTGCTCGAAAGTTGCCGGGGCATCGATCCGCTCGTAGACCGAAACTCCGAATAGTGCTTCAAGTTCAGCGTAAAGTTCACCCGGATCTCTGCCGGTTTTGGCCATGATCTCAGCAGCCAGAAGACCCATGATAATTCCGTCTTTGTCCGTGGTCCATACGGAACCGTCTTGGCGCAGGAAAGCGGCTCCGGCACTTTCCTCGCCGCCAAATCCCAGTTCACCGTTCTGCAGCCCCCCCACGAACCATTTGAACCCCACGGGAACCTCGCACAGTTTTCTTTGGAGGTGATCGGCCACCCGGTCGATGATCGACGTGGATACCAGGGTTTTCCCCACGGCAGCCGATCGCGGCCATTCGGGTCGATTTTGAAACAGATACCAGATTGCCACCGCCAGATAATGATTGGGATTGAGCAATCCGGCGCTTTTGGTAACGATTCCGTGCCGGTCCGCATCGGTATCGTTTCCGAAAGCGATATCAAAATTGTCTTTCAGGCTGATTAGCCTTTGCATGGCGTACGGCGATGAACAATCCATTCGGATCTTGCCGTCTTTGTCCAGGGTCATAAATGCAAATGTAGGGTCAACAATTGGATTGACGATCTCGATGGAGAGTTTGTAGCGTTCGGCAATGGGCTCCCAGTAATCGACGGCGGCCCCGCCCAATGGGTCCACGGCGAGCTTGAGCCCGGAAGCCGCAATCCTTTTCATATCAACCACGCTGGACAGATCGTTCACGTAAGGCGTTATGTAATCGTATTCATGGATTGTATTGGACCTGAGTGCCTTTTCGAAAGGGATTCGGTTGACTCGATCCGTCCCCTTGTCCAGGATTTCATTGGCTCTGTCTGCAATGCGTCGCGTGATCTCATCGCCCGCCGGCCCACCATGGGGTGGATTGTACTTAAATCCGCCATCTTCAGGGGGATTGTGAGAAGGGGTAATGACCACACCGTCGGCAGGGCTCTGCCCCTTTTTTCTATTGTGGCTCAAAATGGCGTGGGAAATGACCGGCGTGGGCGTGTAGCCCAAGTCCTTCTGAACCATCACGTTGTTACCTGCAGCTGCGAAGACCTCAAGGGCGCTGGATAGGGCCGGTTCGGACAGGGCATGGGTGTCCATGCCCACGAAAAGTGGTCCGTTGATGTTTTGGGATTCCCGATATTCACAAATGGCCTGACTGATCGCCAGAATATGATCCTCGTTGAAACTGTTCTTCAGGGACGACCCCCGGTGACCCGAAGTTCCGAAAACGACTCGCTGCCCAGGTTCAGAAACGTTCGGTCTGCGATTGTAGTAGGCTGATACAAGCCTGGGGATATTGGCCAGCATCGTTTTCGGTGCAATTTTCCCGGCTAACGCATGAACGGTCATGACACACTTCTCCCCTTTTTACTGGTTATCAGTTTTCACAAAAAGCGACAGTACACTATTTGTAAGCACCGCTAAGTGCTTTCAGTCTAGTGATAAAACACCCTTGGTATTTAAAAGCAATATAATCATTAAGGGACAGGTTCTTTATATATTTTCCAGTTATCACCACTCCAAAAAAGCCTTTTGGCTTCGATAGCCGTCCAAACCGATAAAACAACTGTCGGCAAGATAGTGATTGGTAACCGCTTCAAGGTGGGATTTTATCGTGCGGGCGCACGCCGGCCCTTTAAACCGGCTGAAAACACTGTAATAGCGGAGGTTGTCTGATCAGATCAATTCCGAAAGCCGTTTCAGGGAGTAGATCCCCGAAAGACCCTGGATCGGTTTGGGTACTTTCTCGTTTTTCGACTGAAAATGATGCTTGAACTGCTGGTAGTGTCTGGTTACGAACTCCCTGGATCCGATGATGCCCGAG
>JAJDNW010000098.1 GCA_022340465.1 Deltaproteobacteria bacterium
TATTCACACCGAAATCGAGACACTGAAGGAAGACGGCAGCGGCGCCGAGGCGGAGATCGAAGACCGCGGCCACGTTCCCGCGGAAACGTGCCGCCGCCTGGCCTGCGATTGCGCCAGGGTTCACTGGCATGAGAATCAACACGGCGAACCGCTCAATGTCGGGCGCAAATCGCGCACCATTCCGCCGGCGATCCGGCGGGCCTTGAAACGCCGGGACCAGGGTTGCCGTTTTCCCGGCTGTACCTGTAGCCGGTTCGTGGATGCGCACCATATTCAGCACTGGGCGGATGGCGGCGAGACCTCGATGGATAACCTCGTTTTGTTGTGCCGCGTGCATCACCGGCTGGTGCACGAGGGCGGTTTTCACGTCCGCTTCGAAGCGGGCAGGGGCGCCGTTTTCAGCATGCCCGATGGCCGGACCATTCCGCAGGCGCCGGAAACGCGTTCCCGCGGGAACGTTTTTGCGCTCATGTCCGGTAATCGCTTGAACGGTTTGAAAATCACGCCCGGTACGTCAATTCCTGCGTGGCACGGCGAGATAATGGACAACTCAACGGCGGTTGATATGTTGTTGCAGTGTGAATAGGGGTCTTGTCACCCATCGCTTGCGAGACATGGGTGTCCTGACTTTTTCTGCTGACTTTGCCTCCAACCACGGCACTTGATCCTGCCTCAGTTGTCTATACTGACAGACCCACTTGGGTTGGGTCAGTGGAGGAATAAAAACCAAAATAACAAGGTTTTAGAATGCAGCAAAAGGAGAAGGGCGTCATGAAACAAATTTTCCTGATCCCGTTGTTTATTTTGTTCTTTTTACTCGCTTCCTGTAATCATGGGCCAAATTCAGGCCGCGGATTCTCACTTCCGGAAGGCAGTGTCGATAAAGGTCACGCCGCCTTTGTCGAGCTTGAATGCAACACCTGTCATTCGGTTGGTGACATCGAGCATGTTGCCGGGCACGAAGACCCTGACATCAACGTCGCGCTGGGCGGGCAAGTCACAGCCATCAAGACCTACGGCGATTTGATGACGTCGGTCATCAACCCCTCTCACAGGATAAGCCGGAGCCACACCAACCAGAACTTTGTCACCGAGGGTGGCGAATCGAAGATGGTTGTTGATTACGAAACGATGACTGTTCAGCAGTTGGTTGACCTGGTCACTTATCTGGAAAGCAACTATCAATACACGCCCCCAACGCGAAGCGAGTACGCAAGCTATCACGCGACTGGCCAGTAGGAAAAGGCCACCGCTGCCCCTCTCCCCTTACTCAACTAAGGGGCCGGATACATTTTTCAATTTAATGTATCCGGCCCCTTTTTGTTTCTTGCACCGACCCCTTTACGGGGGCGCACTGTCCTGGATGCAAAGGTAAACACGGGAAAAGTCTCTTTCACCGGTACTTTTGGTACTGCCTTGAGAATCATTTTGGGCGATAATATGCGCTTTCTCCCCGGCCTTTCGCGCCGCTCCTGAGAGGAAGTTTAAATGAATAGAATCATCATGTTGCTGGTCGCCATGTCACTGGCTGCAACCAGCCTGGCTCAAGACGAAAAAGACACCTGGAACCTGGCGGATCTTTACCCCACTGTCGATGCCTGGAACAAGGCCAAGGATGCACTGGAGGCTGACCTTGCAAAAATCGACAACTGCAAAGGGCAGTTGGGTGCGAGTGCTGCCAAACTGCTGGAATGTTCCGAGATGCTGAGCGATATGGCCAAGACCTATGCCCGCATCGCTTCCTATGCCGGTATGGCATCCGATGCCGATACGCGCGATGCCGACAACCAGCGGCGCCGCACCGAGGTGCAGATACTCGGCAGCAAGTTCTCCGAGAAAGTGTCTTTTATCGATCCGGAGATTCTCGCGGTCGGCGAAGAAAAGCTGAACGCTTTTTTCGACGAACTGACATCCCTGGAACCCTACCGGCATGACATTGAAGATACGCTGAGGCAATCGAAACACGTGCTGGATGAGGATGCCGAGGCCATGATGGCGGCAACTTCACTGATGCGCAACGCCCCCTCGGATACCTACCGGACACTGGCCAACGCCGATATGCCCTGGCCGACCATCACCTTGTCCAGCGGTGAAGAGGTGCGGCTTGACCAGTCGGCCTACACCAAGTACCGCTCTGTGGATGTTCGTGCCGACCGCCAGGCCGTGTTTGACGCTTTCTTTGGCAAATGGAATGAGTTCGAGCGCACCATGGGCACGACGCTCGCCGGACAGATCAACGCGCATATTTTCACGCAGCGTCAGCGGGGCTATGCCAATTCGCTGAGCGCCTCGCTGGATAACAATGCCATCCCCGAGACGGTTTATCGCACCCTGATCAGCGAGACCAACAATAACCTGGAAACCCTGCACCGTTATTTCCGTTTGCGCGGGCGCATGCTGGGTGTGGATGACCTGCGGTATTTTGATATTTACCCGCCGCTGGTCGACGCCGACCTGGATTTTCCGATTGCAAGGGGCAAACAGCTGACGCTGGAAGCCGTTGCCCCGCTCGGCGGTGCCTACACCGAGGTCATGTCCCATGGCTTCGAAAGTCGCTGGATGGATGTCTATCCACGTCCCGGCAAACGTTCTGGCGCCTACATGAACGGCAGCGCCTATGATGTGCACCCGTACGTGCTGATGAACTACAACGACGATTACGAGTCGGTTTCCACGCTGGCCCACGAATGGGGTCACGCCATGCATTCCTACCTGGCCTCTAAAAACCAGCCGTACCCGACCGCCGGTTACTCGATATTCACGGCCGAGATCGCATCCACCTTCAACGAAGCGCTGTTGCTCGACCACATGTTGAAAAAGGCCCGCAATGACGACGAGCGCCTGTACTATCTTGGCAATGCGCTGGAAGGGCTGCGCGGCACCTATTTCCGGCAGACCATGTTTGCCGAGTTTGAACTGGCCATCCATGAACGTGCCGAGGCCGGTGAGGCGATGACCGGCGCCAAGTTCACGGAGATCTATGGCGATCTGCTGCGCCGTTATCACGGCCATGACGCCGGCGTGCTGACCATCGATGACCTGTACACCGTGGAGTGGGCCTTCATACCGCACTTTTACTACAACTTTTACGTGTACCAGTACGCCACTTCGCTGGCGGCGTCGTCGCTGCTTGCCGAAGCGGTATTGCAGGGCCGCCCCGGGGCAGTCGAAAACTACATGAACCTGCTCAAGGCCGGTGGATCGGATTACCCCTACGAACTGCTGAAACGGGCTGGCGTCGACATGGCCACGGCGGCCCCGTACCAGGCGGTATTCACACGGATGAATGCCATCATGGACCAGATCGAGGGAATACTCGACCGGCGTGAAGAGCCGGCGGCGCCCTGAACTGCAGTCTGATCAAAGCCCCTGAAATGCAGGTGCTGAAAGCCGGGGTCAGAGTAAAGGCAATTTTACTCTGACCCCATTTTTCCATCCTCGAAATCGCCGCAATTACGCTGCACCTGTACATGGTAGACGTGCAGGTGTAACGGGTGGTTGGTCGCGCCCGTCAGGCTGATAGAGCAAGCGCAAGCTAGTCGATTTCAGACAAAGCCCTTTCCAAAAACCCCTCAAACAGCCGCTCGACAACCTCGATAGAGCTATTCAGCGGGTGATCGCCGCTAATCAGGTGTAGCGCGCAATCGGCCTCTTTTGCATACCTGATCGAGTGCTCTGGCGGAATGATGTCATCGGACCAGCCGTGCACGATTTCCAGGTGCCTGTGGCCGATGGGGTATTCTTCCTTATAACCCCTCATATACAAGGCCGGCGCCAGCAGAAATACCGCGTGGGTCTCGACCTCGCCCGAGGCCATCAATGACACGTAGCCGCCCATGCTCGAGCCAACCAGGATGCACTTTTCGTTTTCATTTTTGAGGATACTCACCAGCCGTTCTACCCGCAGGTCGGGGTCGTAGGTGTCGGAGTAATCGATGCTGTCAACTTCGCAGCCATGCGCACTGGCGATCGCTGCCAGTCGCTTTATCTTGTTGCCCCATGGGCCGCTTTCCTTGCCGTGTGAGAAGTAAACTTTCATGATTTTGAACCCTTTTTCAAACTTTGGTCGCAACATGCGACAATTGGGGTTTGTGTCATTTTACCCTGACCCCAATTTACACTTATCCGACCCGGCAATCAGGAAATAACCATGAAAGGTGTTCCAACAGGTTCCCCCGTTGCAATTCTGTTCAGATTATTAATCATGCTGCTGCTCAGTTGCTTGGCACATGCTGAAGAGCGGGTCGATGCAGCGGCTGACTATGATACGAACAATGTTTTTGCCCGAATCCTGCGTGGTGAATTACCGGCGGATATCGTCTTTGAGAGTGAATACGCACTGGCATTTCATGACATCAGCCCGAAGGCGAGGGTGCATGTGCTGGTCATTCCCAAGGGGCCTTACACGAATATATTGCAATTCAACCAGAATGCCAGCAGCGAAGAGAAACTTGGCTTGCTCGATGCGATCAGCCAAACCGCCAGGATCATGGGGGTGGATGAGTCGGGTTTTCGACTTGTGAGTAACACTGGACGCGACGGTGGGCAAACAGTGCCGCATTTGCATTTCCATCTCATCGGCGGTGAGCATCTGTGATAAAACTCAGGACACCCATCACTTGTGAGACATGGGTGGCCTGACTGCTTAAAATCTTTGCGCATGGTCGAAAACAGATTTGCTCAACCAGCCTCTCCGGTCGCGTACTCCACCGCCTTCTCGGCATGAATCCCCGTCGTATC
>JAJDNW010000099.1 GCA_022340465.1 Deltaproteobacteria bacterium
CATCTCCTCGACATGGATCTCCGCGACCTCGCGACGCGCCAGCAGAACCGTTTCTGGCTGGAGGCGTGTCTCCAGCATCTCCGCGTCCTCGCCGTAGTGCAACTTGCGGTCAAGCTGCAGGATCTTCAGCTCGTCATCTTCTGTCGGGTAACTCAACACGATATGCATCAGAAAACGGTCCAGTTGCGCTTCCGGTAACGGGTAGGTACCCGACTGCTCGAGCGGATTCTGGGTCGCCATGACAACGAATAGATCCGGGAGTCGGCGCGTCACACCGCCGATGGTCACCTGGTGCTCGGCCATCGCTTCAAGCAGCGCCGACTGCACCTTCGGTGGTGCACGGTTGATCTCGTCGGCAAGGATAATTTCATGAAACACCGGTCCCTGGATGAAGCGAAAGGTGTGCGACTCCGGATCGAAGACATCGCTACCAGTCAGGTCCCCGGGCATGAGATCCGGCGTAAACTGGATACGCTGAAAACTGGCATGTACGGCTGCCGCAAGTGAGGTGACAGCTTTGGTCTTGGCGAGTCCGGGCGGGCCCTCGAGAAGGAAATGGCCCCCAGTGAGCAGACTGATCATCAGCCTGTCGACCAGTTTCTGCTGCCCGATGATCACATCTTGCAGGCGCTCTCGCAGTTCGTGAAATGCGTATTGGCTATCCATGAGGACTCCGGTTCAGGGACACCTTTAATGATGGTGCCGGGTACATATGACTGGAATTCAGTTGGCTTCGACTGGCAAGCCGGCGGCCTTCCATTCTGGAAAGCCGTCCTGGAGACGGCGGGCCTTGATACCCTTGCTGCGTAGGCGTTCAACGGCTTCGAAGGCAAGCACACAATGCGGCCCACGGCAATAAGCCACCACCTCGCCGCTGTTGCGCAGCGTCTCGAGGTGTTTCTCCAGTTCAGCCAGGGGAATGTTTACGGCCCCGGGCAGATGGCCGGCAACGTACTCCTCTGCAGGACGCACATCCAGCACGGTAATCTCACCTTTGCGCGCACGTTTCAGCAATTCGTCTACCGGCATCGGATCGAGCGCATCCTTAACTGTGAGATAGGTATCCACCAGTACCTTGATATCCGCCAAGTGCCGTTCGGCGACGCCACGCACGCATTGCATGAGCAGGATCACGTCATCACCCGTCAGCGAGTAATAGACGTGCAGACCTTCCTTGCGTGAAGTGACCAGCCCCACCTGGCGCAGTTGTTGCAAGTGCTGGGATGTATTGCGCACGGTCAGTCCCGACACGCGCGCCAGATCCTCCACGTTACGCTCGCCCTGGGCGAGAAACTCCAGCAACTCCAGCCGGTGGCCGTTGGCCAGCGCCTTGGCCACGCGGGCGAACAGGACAAAAAGCTCTTTCTTGAAACTGCCTGACATGCGCCATCCCCGACACTATTCTATTAATCCATGGAATACTGTATCTTGTTTTATTCTCATCGCCAATATCGAAAAACCGGGACTCATCCAGAGTCCAGCTCATCGAAAATTCATCCGGGATATGAACGCAGATAGCTTCATCACGCAATACGAGCCGATTATCCGCATGTCGGCCTTCTTCACAGTTTTTGCCGTCATGGCCTTGTGGGAAGTCCTCTCCCCTCGACGCCAGCTTACCACCTCAAAGTGGGTGCGCTGGGGCAATAACATCGGCATCGTGTTTCTGAACAGCTTTCTGTTACGCCTGGCTTTCCCCGCCGCAGCCGTTGGCATGGCACTGCTGGCCCAGGAACGCGGCTGGGGCCTGTTCAATGTTTACGAGGTACCGGGCTGGTTTGCCATCCTCGCTTCTGTGGTCATCATGGATTTCGTGATCTGGCTTCAGCACGTCATGGTTCATGCCATTCCACTGCTGTGGCGCCTGCATCGTATGCACCACGCCGATCTCGACTTCGACGTCACCACGGGCTCACGCTTCCATCCGATTGAGATCTTCCTCTCGATGGGTATCAAGTTCGCAACCATCCTCCTGCTAGGTCCGTCTGCAGTGGCAGTCGTGATCTTCGAAGTGGTTCTCAACGCGACCGCCATGTTCAACCATGGTAATGTCCGACTGCCGCTGGCATTGGACCGGGTCCTTCGGATGGTCCTGGTCACCCCGGACATGCACCGCGTGCACCATTCCGTCGAAGATGACGAGACCAACAGCAACTTTGGTTTTGCCCTGTCGATCTGGGATCGACTCTTCGGCACTTACAGGGACCAGCCTCGCGGCGATCACGAGAGCATGACCATCGGTATCCGCACCATGCGCGATGCAAAGCTGTGCGCCTGGATGCCGGGGATGCTGCTCATTCCATTCATTGGCAAGGTGAAAGGCTACGCTATTAACCGACGCAATTGGGAAGGCACTGATGACTAGGACTCTCACATGAATGGGCTATGCAAAGCAGCACGTTGATCCCCCCCCCAATAAGTCGGTCCACCTTTATGATGAGTAAAACGGAGGACCGAAAATGGGTATCAAAAGACATAAACCAGAAGAAATCATCCAGAAACTGCATCAGGTGGAACTCCCTGACGGCCCACCACATTTTCCTTCATAGAATTCACAGGCTTGCATCACATGCGGGCCTTTTTTATGTCCAAGGCATCAAGGGACCATGAATTTCGGGGAGTCCTTTGGAAGCTTTCTCTGGCTGCTGTTCGTGCACGGCGATTGCCTGGAAACTCCAGTTTCGGACTGAGCACATGACGGGGAAGCTTACGGACTAATGATTCCTCGACTGTACAGCTGAATTATGGATGGCAGAGAAATTATGGCTTTGCATAATGCTCCGCGCTCATTACCTCGATGCCTACAAAATCCTCGTCTCCATCAACCCAGGCATTGTGGCCAGGTGGAATTGTGTACGATTCTCCAGCCACAATGGTTTTCTGGGTTCCGTCATCCATCCTGACTGTCATACTCCCGGAAACACAGTATCCTGCGTGAGAAGCCTGGCAAGACTCGGTCCCTACCACTGGTTTTATACAATTTGACCAGCTCCAGCCAGGCTCGAATTTGAAACGGCCAAAGGTAAAATCTTCAAGTCGAACGATCTCGACGAGAGTCTTTTCAGGATTGCGGACTTCATCGGCTGAACTATGAGATTGGTTTTGAAAATTCGATACTGACATGGGACTTGTCATGTTCTTTCCTCGTAAAGCGATTGCTTTTGAGCAAGTTGGAGTTTTAAGTGTAGATGACGCCCATTCATTTGCTCACTTATTATTGTTAGCTGGATCGTTGGGGTCAGATTCGATTGATCTGACGGCCCACCACACACATCTCAATTGAAAACAACGGCTTATGGGAAACCATGGGCCGTTTTCTTTTGGGGGCACCAAGGGACCATGGATTTTGGGGAGTCCTTTGGTGTGTTTCAGTTGCATGGTCATCCAGGACCATGTTGCATTAGATGGACAGTTTTTTGCTTTTCTATAGTGCTTGTCTATGCTTTGAAGGTCATAACTAACAAATGGATAGACCCTGATCGGTCAAGGATTTCTTGGTGATCAAGACTGTATTCGCCCAATCGAAATTCCCAATTCCAAACGACAAACATGGCGTTACGTTAATCACCTAAGGAGAAGATGAGATGAAATACAAAATACTTACAGCATCAATACCACTTGCTGTTTTGCTATCCAGTGGTATCGCTCAGGAAGCAAATGCGGGACTTGAACCCTTCGTCGGTGAAATCATGTGGGTCGGATATAATTTCTGCCCACGTGGATGGGCGAATGCAGATGGACAACTGCTACCGATCGCTCAGAATACCGCCTTATTCTCACTCTATGGCACCACTTACGGTGGTGATGGTCGTACAACATTCGCACTACCCGACCTGCGCGGCAGAGTATCAATTCACACAGGCCAAGGACCCGGGCTGTCAAACTACCCACTTGGCGCCGAAGGCGGTCAGGAGGGAGTAACATTGACCGTCAACGAACTTCCGGCACATAACCACTCAATTAATGCCAGTTCAGACGCAGCATACAAAAATGCCGCGGGCAGTATACCGGGCAGTGGCAAGGCGAAAATCTATGACACTCCAGTCAACGCAGACACTGCATTCGACGCATCAACCGTTGGCATGACTGGAAATGGAACAGCTCATGAGAACCGTGCACCTTATGCAACACTACGCGCATGTGTGGCTCTACAGGGCATATTCCCTTCGAGAAACTGAACATGTAGTTAACCCTGCACTCCAAGCTTCAAGTCCCTGACGGCCCACCACATTTTCCTTCATTGAATTCACAGGCTTGCATCACATGCGGGCCTTTTTTATGTCCAAAGCACCAAGGGACTATGGATTTTGGGGAGTCCTTT